>NZ_JBOZWO010000025.1:0-99516 GCF_050864975.1 Paenibacillus sp. GXUN7292
TATAGTTTAAGATTCCAATACAACTTGCTTGGATCTTTCCAAGTTGCGATATTGCAGCGGGGTAATTCCATACTTTGCTTTGAAGCGTGTACAAAAGTATTGCGAATTTCTATACCCTACGGAAACAGCAACTTCTGCTACCGTTAATTTTATCTGGTCTACAAGCATATCAGCGGCACATTCTAGCCGTACCCTGTTCAAATATTCTGAGAAGGATTCTCCCGTTATGGTGCCAAACAAGGTGGAAACATAATTGGACGACAAATGGACACGGGCCGCTAAACTTTCGAGTGACAAATCCTCGGCTAAATGCTCCTTCATGAATTGCTTTAATTCATTCATTTTTTCAGCATGGTTATCGTTTCGGCTTTCATTCATATACTCAGCAATGCTGATCGCCTGCTCTTTCAGAACAAGCACCATTTCATCCAGGGTGCAATGCTTCATTTGATCGTGGATATTCAGAGCTGAAAACATGCCGCCAAGCTTCTGTTCATTGGCAATCTGCGAAATAATTGTACCTAGACGCAAACAAGCAAGCTCAATGGCATCAATGCTTATATTCTGAGAACTCAGCTCTGCTTTGGAATGATTGAACCATTGCTCTACTTCGCTTGCATTGCCTGCTAACATTTTATTTTGCAAAATAGGATAGGACAGCTCGACAGATAATATCGGCTTCTTGTCAACAGATACTTCCTCGTACAAAACAATAGCTGTACGTCCCTGCAGAAATGTATATCTGTAAGCATGCTTGGCATCTTCGTAAGTACGATGGATATCATCGATGGAATCCGCTATTGATCCAATACCTGCTGCAAACGGAATATCCGAAATCGCATGCAAGGCATAAAGCTCTGCTTTTAAAGAAGCTATTGTGTCATTTATATCCTCATAGATGAATCCTAAGAGCACCCACTCTGCAGCGCTAAGTTTGATAACCTCTGATGCGAGGCTTGTGCGTTCTTTTATGAAATAGCAAAGTGCTTCCCCTCCCTCCGGCTCAGTTACTATATAAGCAGCAACATAGCTGCACTCCAGAGGAATAGCAGGCATCTGATCAAAACTGGCAGCCGTTTGCTGCCCAGTCACCAGGCCGGCTAGCTGTCTTATGCGCACTTCGTCTTTCATCTTCAATAAATTTAAATCGATAAACTTCAGCATATGATGAATCGCATTATACTCGGTACCTTCGGTCACTTGAGCCGGCCCATTGTATAAATCCCGTATGGAGTAGAGTAATTTTTTGAGAGGCATATAGAAATGACGAGACAGTAAGAAGGCGATTAAAATGCCAACCAGCAGCGCAGCCATGCATGCCGCCCACACTTGATGCTTCATTTTATTGGCGGATAAAAGAAACGACTCCATCGGCCGAACGACAGCATACGTCCAGGTATGGGCAGATTCATTACTGGATAGCACAGATATAACATTATCATTAATTCGTGTCGTAATATTTCCATGTGCCGGTTCATTGCTGAGCATATCATTAACGGCATTTTTGACGATAGTCATTTCCTCATTATAATGCTCATTTCCAACAATCGGGGTTCCGTGTTCATCGAATACATATAACTGGGTTTGAGGGGAGTTGAGTGCCAATTCCATCGTTTGAGTCAAGTATCCAATATCAATATCTAAATACAAATATCCTGCAATGCTTGTTAGATTATTTCTGCTAGGCAGCGCGTACACATAGGTCAGCACACTTGTATCTATACCGGGTTTTTCGCGAATGAACCAGGATTGAACGGGGACGGAACCAAGCGTTTGGATAAATGCAAAGTCAGACGAGTTTGCGGGACCCTCATAGTATCTTTGATCGTCGACGACATAATGCCCATGCTTAAAGTAAACAGTAATTCCTTCAATACCTTTCGTCATTTCCTTAATGAGGCTTAAATTCATTATAAAACTGACAATTTTGCTTGAATTCCCTTGTGCAGTTGCATCAATCAAATAATTAATTACATCTTCACTTCGCGGACTGACTAGTGAAAACACTTGATTATTAAAAACACCTTCATAAGATTGCAAATAATTTTCTTCTACTACACTCTTTACCTTTTGCAAAGAATAATTTGTATCCTTTGCTACTTCATTCATGACCATATCGTTTGCGTTGTTAAGTAAATATCCTCCCGTAAAGCCGATTAAAACAAGCGCCAGCACCGTATATGAAATGACCAGACGAATATAATAGCTGCTTCTCCATCTTGTAACCATTAGCAATGCCTCCTATTCTTTGTTCATTGAACGAATAAGGGGAAAGGAACACAGGATAAAGCTTCTATCCTGCATTCCGATTGCCGGCATTTCACTCATTCTTTAATCCTATCTTTGCAAATGGGATGTTCTCAAAGCCTGGAATATGACGGAACACGGGAGAGTCCGGCTTCAAAGCGAAGTTTTGTTCATTGGCATCAACAAAAGACAACTCCTCGCTCGTCACCCAATTTTGTTCAACAACGCCGTATTGTCTAGCATATTTGTGTATCAGCATCGTATCTTCATGATCAGAGACAGTATCGCCATCTACGTTGCTCGTTACGCCAGTCTTGTAAATTACATTTCGTTCGACCACATTGTATTTCGGGCATGACGGCATATCTTCCCAAAGCGTTAATAAGGCAGGGTACTTGCTGCGCCATGGCTCAGCATGAATGGGCATGGAAAGCAGTCTGCGGTGCATCACTTGCCCTTCCAGCGAATGATTGGCTGCCCATTCTCCCGGCATAGAACGCGCATCCAGCTGCACGGAACGAGCACAATTTAATATTAAATTGTTGCGCAATATGTTGCTGCGCCCGCCGCCTATCAAAACAGCCAAATCAACATCGTACAGCACATTTCCGTACATCTCTACACCTGAAGCCATATCATCCAAATAAATACCCATATGAGCCTGTGACACGTCGTTATGAATATGATGAATAAAATTATAGCGGATCGTATTTCCTTGTTCTGTCCAGTCGCGCCCGATATAGATCGCTCCAGCGTCCCCGGTTTCCATAAGTACCTTGTAAACCTCGTTGTACTCTACGGTATGATCATTGCCATACAACAGAATGCCAACATGCGGCGCATGATGAATATAATTATTGGCCGCTATATGACCGACACCCATTAATTCGACCGCAGCGCTATACGTTAGTTTTAGGCGGCTATAACGTGAAATATCATTGCAGCGCGCGTAATTGCCGCCAGCCTCGAGCGTTATTCTGTCACCGCCGGACAGTAAAATCCCGCCTGTACCTGTATCGTAGATTTTACAGTGAACGACGCCATTTCGCCTGCCTCCGCGAATATACCTTTCCTCGCGTTCCTTCGTGGCAGAATCTGCATTTCCGCTGCTTTCTTCGCCAATAATGACGGCCATGCTGCCCAATCGGCGCAACGTACATCCTGCAACGATATTATCCGATCCTCCAATGATTTGTATGCCTGCTCCGCGAGACACTTCAAAGGTCAAATGGCTAAAAGTAACATGGCTAGTATTTCGCAATAAAACAAGCGGCGCTACGAGGAGAGAAAGCTCTGCTTCAGCTGTTTCCAGCGGACCGGGCGGATAAAAATATAATATCCCCTTCTGCCGATCCAAGTACCATTCTCCCGGCGTATCCAATTCTTCTAAAATGTTGTAATAATAATAGCGTTGGTCGGCACGCATACTGTAATAACTCGCGCCTTCTGTCGTCAGTGAATGGCTGGAGGCATCAATAGAAGCTATTCGCAGATTACCATCCGCCCAATCCCATTGCCAATAACCGTACATCCATATATCTCCAGTATTGATCCAATGCAAAGGCCTGTCATCCTTGAACCGGAATGTCGCGGCTTTAGTCAGCTCCTCCGCGATTTTTACTTTGTCACCGTCATATTCACGCGGATTGCCTCCCGGATCGATGACCTTTTCTATTTTGACATAGCCTTCATTCGGATAGCGGGCAAGCGTCATCGTAGAGCCATTAAAAAACAGCTCCGGATTGGCTGCAACTGCCGGAAACCCAAAACCGCTTTTGGAGATTTGGCCAAATTCATTCAGCCCTAATGCCTTCAAGTCGATTTGCAGTACACGGTCACGTACATCTGCCTGCAATCTGGCTCTAACCGCTTCATCTGAGACCGGTAGAAAATGCTCTGCTGACAATGGAATTCCGCCGCTTATTCTAACCTCTTCTCCTTCGGCAGCTGTGTAGACGATTGGTGCTTCTGGTGTCCCGGAATCTTGTTCTTCCAGCACAAATGACTCCTCATGCCTATATAAGCCTTCACGAATATAAACGGTAATTCCGCCTTTAGGCATGCCATTGGCATGTTTAATAGCACGAATAGCATCGCGCGCCCCCGAAAGCGTTGCCAACGGTGCGTTTGCTGTTCCTGAATTACGATCGTCGCCGCTCGGGTCTACATAAAGATTAAAGGTTGCGCTCATTCGTAAAACTCCCCTTCTAAATGCTTATTTAGTAGGCAAACCATATATCTAGTTTAGTCCATACCGATTTTTCTGAAGCTTGCCCTGTCGTGAAATGCCTGGCCATTACGTCATGCCAATTCGATGGCGTATGATTAGTCGCCAGCTTGCCGACGCGGCTTGCTCCCTTTATCGCAGGAAGCTCATAGTACGAAAATAAAAGCGCTCCATGAAGCCCGATACAATAAGATTGGTTAAAGCTTCCCGGCATTTCTTCCTGCATCTGATAATGATAAAATACGTAACTGCTCACCATATCCGGCTTCAAGACAGCAATCGAGCCTATTCGTTCTATGCTCTCCCGCTGCTGTCGGCAGATTTGCGCTTCTGATACTGTTCCATCGTAAAACACATTCGGCATAAACACTTGATAGGTGTGCTCCTCAGCCAAATCTGGCCACGGCTCCAGCCATTGGTGAACTTCCTCAGGCCAACTCCAATCCTTGCTGTCAAAAGCAGCCTCTACATAAATAAACAGCGAGTGCTCAAAGGCGAAAATGCTGCAAGTCTCCGCCCCTTTTTTGACAAGAGCTTCCTTCCAGCTCTCCTGCACGTCTCTGAGAGCCTCCTGCAGCAGCTGCTGTTTCCCAGGTTTTACTTGTGCCCGATACATCCACCTATTCACTCGCCGCAGCCTCCTCTTGCCCGATGCCATAAAACCGATACCCATTGCTGCAGCGCACCGCGTGGCGCTCCGCCTCGCCCCATTCCGCCGGCAGCAGCTGTTCAAACAGCCGGATCACTTCATCATATGTGCCGCCCAGCAGTGCAACCGGCCAATCACTTCCAAACAACAATCTTCCGGATTTGAATGTACGTGTCAAATACTGCACATACGCCTTAAGCAGTTCGGGCTTATATCCTCCTGCTTGCGTAATCATACCTGACAGCTTCACCATCGTTTGCGGCAGAGCTTCTATGGAGCGCATATCGTTCATCCAAGTTTCCATCAACTGTTCTTTCACAGGAGGTACGCCAAGATGATTAATGACCGCTTTTAACTGGGGGACAGCGCTTAAGTAAGGGATAATGGCAGGCAGCTGATGAGCTCTGGCTAATAGATCGATGGAAAATTGATCCTTCTGGAGAAGAGCAAGATGATCGAGCAGCAGCTTATGTGTCCGCTCATCCGTCTGTTCGAATCTGGAACCATTCACGCGTATGCCTACGAATTTCTCCTTGGAGCGCAGCCTCCTATAGTTTTCCTCAAATGACTCTTGTGTCAAATCAAGCCCGCCCACTACACCTTTGATCCAACGATACTCCGCTGCCAGATTGAGCATGTAATCGATTTCGTCTGCCGTCGAGGCCGCTTCAACAAGAATTACCCCCGTAACACCACATGCTTCCAAAACAGGCTCCAATTGCGAAGGAAGCCGATCTTGGAATAGCATTTTGTTTTCAGGAGAGATCCAGCTATAATCCCCCCGATCCAGCTTCCAAAAATGAACATGACTATCCAAGTACATAAGCTTCCCTCCTGACCTCTCGTTACCAGTAACTCAATTCGTTGCCGCGCAATTTACTAATCGCCTCGGCGAAGTAGTAGTCTCCATAAATAATAGGAACTTCGACAAAATGCTTTTTAGGATAATTTGCAGTAGCTCTTCTGATCAGGCCTTCCTCGTTTGAATCATCCCATGTCCCGTAATATTGGTCTAGCAGCTGCAGTATTTCAATGGCCTTCTGTTCGTAGAACACAGCTTCCTCTTCTGTCACATGCTTGGCAAGCTCAAGCAAACCGCTGGCTGTACATGCCGCTGCGCTGGAATCCTGAATGGCCTTCGAGTCTGCCGGTGCTCTAAAATCCCAGGACGGCGCTTGACCAGGCTGCAGTTGTGACAGGAAGTATGCTGCTGTTTGCTTGGCCGCTGCCAAATAACGAATATCCTTCGTATACCGGTAGCTGAGCGTAAAGCCATAAATTGCCCAGCTCGTTCCTCTTGCCCAGGCGGAATCCTCCGAATAGCCCTGCCCGCTGATCACACTGATTCTTTCTCCCGTCTCTGGATCAAAGTGTACAATATGCCGAACCGATCCGTCCGGGCGAATAAATTCACGCAAGGTCGTATTCGCATGTTCGACCGCGATATGGTGAAATCTTGGATCGCCTGTTATTTCACTAGCCCAGTAAAGAAGAGGCAAATTCATCATGCAGTCGATGATAGCCCAGCCAACACGCTCTTCCTGGTTCCAGGCACGAATGAATTTTCCTTTTGCATTATATCTTCCAGCCAAGTGGCTGGCTGCGGTTAAAGCTCTTCGCTTGGAGGCTTCGCTGCCTAATAATTTGTAATGTGCAATGGCTGTCGGCGTCCACATAAAGCCTACATCATGATGCAGCCCAGTAAATGCATGCAAAGGCTCATCTAATTTCTCTTCGCATGCTGCGGCGATCGACTTAAGCCTTTCATTGCCGTTATGCTGATAAATAAGCCATAACAATCCCGGCCAAAAGCCGTTTGTCCACCAATCTGCGTCTTCATCTGTATAAGTGCCGTTAACCGAAGCATAAGGAAAGCTGACGCCAATTCTTTGGCTTGTCTGGCTGACCTTATTGACAATTTTATCCCAAATCTCATCGGCCCATCGATTTAATGTCTCATTCTGCAGCTTCATCACTTCCTAGTTATATTATCCAACTATGGTGAGAGGTCGCGCTACGATCAAGATTGGACTTACGACCGCTGTTGTATTCCAATTTTTTCGATTTTGTAATCCTATTATGGATAAAATTGTAATACAAAGGCGGCCACTACCGTTTCTCCAGTTCCAATCTTGCTCATCCGCTTGCCCATTCTTTGCCCCACTAATGTTGTGAGCAATTAATCAGTACTCTCATGGCTACTCTTACTAAAAGTCAATGCTTATACTAAAATTCAAGCTCTGCTCCGGCTCGATGCTCGACAGAAGAATACGATAAATCGTATGCTTATCCTCATATAGATACTTTACCTGATGTGTGTCAACATCAAAGGAGAACCTCTGTGCGTCATAGCTAATGACAGCCTCATCCAGCTTGATGCGGCCTGCCTCGATCAATTCAGGCTTGATTGACGATACTAGAACCTCTACGAATGATTTTGGTTTTTTTGAAAACTGAGCCTGGTCAGTAATCGTTAAACGGAAGTGCCCCTTATCACAATCAACCCGCTGCCAATTATACACTCTTGTCAGTTCGTTCAAATGCGTGCAATCATAAGCGTTAGTCAGATCCAGCTTGAATTCAACAGCCGCTTCTGTTGATGCATACTGGATGACCTCTGTTCTGTAATTTTCCCCAAAGCCTTGCCGGAAGCCGTCTACAATCGGAACGGAATGTCCGTGAGAGCCGGCCGTTATCATCTCATAGCGCGTGACTGGCTGGAAATATTCCTTCGTATAAAAGCCTGAGCCCAAATCCGCAAGCATCGTTTTCCCGTTCATATGGACGATGAAATGCCCTAGATCATTATGATTATGAGGCTCGGCATTATGTCCTCCTTTGGCTGCAAAAGCGTACAGCCCTTTGGGCGTCCATGTCTTCGATATGACCCATTGGTGTCCCTGGAAGAACTTGTCGTCAATAGCTTGTGCAGGCACATCCTCAGACACTGCCTCCGAGGTCCATAGCAATATTCGTGCAAAATGTGCCCAGTGATCAAACAAATCATTGAACTCTGGCTTCATCTTTGGAATGGCTACGTCAGGAAAATGCTCCTTCAGCCTGCTAAGAAGCCCGATGTTAATAGGAATATCTTCAACGGAATCAGAAAAGTTGACCACTTTTCCACCGCTAAGCATACATGCATTTGGGAATGTGGCTATACGGCCGATCTGTTCGCCTGCGAGCAAGTTAACTCGGCCATTCGTGCGATCCCTTAACATTTCTGAGAAGTAGACATAAAAACCAAAGCCGAACTGCCAATAGGTTACACCTTCCGGAGTTGCTCCTTCCTCGTCAAAGCCGCTCAAATGCTTTCGCATCGCTTCAATTACTCTCCATAGCATGCCGGCTAGAAGCTCGCTGTCCTTCACCTCATATATAGCAGTTACGCCAATGCCAGCCGAGCATACGGCCGGCCAATTATTCGTTTTCAGCTCCCAATTTTGCGGAACAGGATCGTAGAAGTAGACTTGTATAATTCGGCGGTCAAGCTCTTTGTGAACCCGCTCCACTACCCATGGATGCAGAGCGTCGCCAACGAGACTAATCGTCTCTGATAAAGCAAAGGCAGTAATAGAGGAGAACAAATCTATCGTTTCTCTTGGCGCATGCTCCCTATCCCAAATACCGCTTGGATACTCATTCACATAAAGTCCAACATGAGCCGGGATTACCCAGGTCGATTCCTCGCAAATGGCCCATATTAAATTTTCAAGCGCTTCTCCCCAGCGTTCCCTTCCTTCCGTTAGTACTAAAACCGTAAGTACAGATAAACGCTTTCTTCTCTCAAAATATTTACTTTCAAAAACTTTACGGTCACCGACCGTGCCGAACATAATAAATTCCGAAAATTTAAGCTCCTTTAAGGGGGCATGAACCGTTTCTTCCCCGTACTCGCGAATATCTTTCCACACTTCTGACATCAATGAGCTGTGAGCCAGCTTATTCCAATTATTAAGATCCCTGCTTTCAGGAAACAATTGATACCCTTCCTGTGCCGACTGCTCCAGTGCCAGCTTCAATTGCTTCAAGGTCAGATCATACATACCTGGCATTGTATTTTCCTCCTAGTATTCAAATAACGGCTTTTTGTTTTCTAATAATTGAAACACTCTGGCTTGTTCTTCTTCCGGTAATCCTGTCCCATCACAGCATGCGACATTTCTGAGCAAGGATTGTACGGACGTTGTACCCATCAAGGTTACGGCAATATCCGGACAATTCAGGCTGAATCGCATAGCTGGCTCGATCAAGCCTTTCGGTTCTGTTTTCCTTAGAAAAGAGATCTGCTGCTTCCGCTTCTCGGCTTCTTCCAGCAGCTGCTTTTTCGGCAGCAGGAAACTGGCCGGAGCATCCGCCAATATCCCCATTGCCAGCACACTGCCATTTATAACCCCTACCTTATTTTCACGAGCCAATGGAAATAGCTCTTCCTTCGCCGAGCAATCGATCAGCGTATAACGTCCCCACATTTGGACCGTATCAATTTGCCCTGTCCGGATGAATGGGAATAACTGCTCCACTTTTCCGCCATTAACGCCAATGGCCCTTACCTTTCCCTGCTCCTTCAATTTGAGGAAAGCAGCTACAGTGCCGTTCATTCCTTCCTCGAACGTTGTCATTTCAACTTCGTGGAGCTGTATTAGATCGATATAATCCGTTCCCAATCTTTTTAGGCTCTCTTCTACTGAACGCATTGTATTTTCATAGCTGTACGCTTCACCGCGCATAACAGCTTTCGTTGCCAGCACAACCTGATGACGCTTGCCGCCAGCCAGTGCCTTCCCTATTCTTAATTCACTTGCCCCATTACCGTACAATGGAGCCGTATCCATAAACGTAATGCCACTATCAATCGCTGCGTGAACGACATTTTGAACGATGTCATCATTCGTCTCACCGAAGCCGCCGCCGAAAGGGGCTCCGCCTAGACCAAGCCTCGATACTTGTATTCCTGTATTGCCCAGCTTCGTATATTGCATCATTAGTCCCTGCCTCTCTAAAGCTGTCTTCCTGCCAAAAAAGGTTTTGCAGCGTCTGCCACTGTCCATGGAGTATCATAGGACGGCCTATTCACATATCTGCTCATTTGGAAAACGAGCCTTGCTCCTGCCCCTTTGCCCAAGTGAACCTTAAACCATTTGCCTTCTAATGACTCCGCTCCTATTTGCTCACCATTCTCGTCATACAGCACGACGGATTCAAAAGCATGCTCGCCAAAGCTTCCCGCCTGCAAGATTACTTCCCTGTCCTCGAACAGGCTGAGATTGACCAAAGTTACTGTGACAGACTGATCTGTGAGTTTATCGATTAAAGCGCCGACAGATTCTGGCAATCCAGGCCTCTTATTGATCGCGTCGAAGTACCGAATTCTAGCATGTTGGAATCCCCCATGAGAAATATGCATAGGAGCGCCCAAAGTCAATTGAACGAGCGATTCCATATAAACAGGATTCATCTCCTGCCACTTATGAATGCCGTTAATATCTTCCCAATCCCATCCGGCCGGATTGCCGGCTTCCGATCTCATCTTCTCCAGCTGCTGTACAATGAGCCGATGATTTGCCTCCAAGATTAGATTAGGATAATCCGGATATTCACCTTGCATGAATAGAAACCAAGGAATAGTATTTCCTATAAAATGCTTCGTTTCCTTCTTCGTAACCGGATTGCGTCCTGATACAACGGGCACATCAATCTCCTTCAGGCTATCGGGGATCGTAATGCGTTGAATTCTTTCCAAATCCTCTTCCTGCATCGATACCATCCATAGCTGAATGGGATACACTGCGTTCTGAGTCCGATAATCGGTCCAGCCGCTGTCAAAATGCTTGTTCGGCGTTACCCAAACGCCATCCTGCTCTTTACCGAGCTTCCAGTTGTAGTCCAGCTGTCCCCTCGCCAGATCAAGCCACTTGGCATCCCCTGTTAACAAATACGCATTCATGACCGCGTTAACCATTGGCTCAATTATCGTCATGAAGCCATGCGGCCAGCGCCAGCCGTAATATCCGCCCCACCATTTGCCGTCGTTATATTCCCCTATCTCGCCCGACAGGCCGATATTGTCAGGGGTTAGCCCGCCGTTGCGAGCCGTGCGCTCTATCCATGCTTCCACATACTCCAATACCCATTGCTTATACTTCTCATTGCCCGTATACAGAAAAGCATTAGTAATCAGTCCAGTTGCGTTTAAATTTAACGGGACATCGCCTTTAGCTATCCGGCTGTTCATCTTGGCTATAATTTGTTTATATATCGCATCATTAGACCATGCGCACTTGCCGCTTTCAAAATCAACCCCGTCTATATCTTCAAAAGGCGCCAAATAATCATCGAGCACCCCTCTATGCGTAACCCAATCCTCTTCCGTCATCTCGAATCTAGGCCCGCGGCTTCCTGTAATAGGGGAGCGAATCAGTTTTTTCTCTGTATCATAGTTGGGAGCGAGCGGATCTTCACCCGTATACATACGAGCGAATTGGACAGCACGCTGTTTGTTTTTTAAAGAATGCGGATTGCTTAATCCGAGAAAAAAAATATAAAGATAACCCTCACCATGATGCATCCAATCATAATAAGCATCAAATTCACGATCAATTTGACCATATTGCGTCCACTGCCACGTAAGCGCTTCCCACATTGATTGAGATAGCTCTTTTACCTTTTCGCTGCCCCCAAGCGTATATAACAAGGACAGATACATAAAGGCTTCGTAGGGGTCGTCGGAGCCATCCATGCCCGGCCAATCCTGTCGCCAGATTAATGTTCCATCCTCACGCGTATAACGCTTTACATACTCAACCGCGCTTTGATTCAAAATATCTATAAGCAATCTTTCCATTAATGCCCATTGCGGGGGCGTCCAGCTTGTATAAACCTGCACTTCTGGTATCTGATTGTTATGAGGCATATTTTGATCTCTCCTTATAGCTTATATAACTATAAGGATACTAAAAGAATCCGTATCAATGTATCTCTACGATGTGCTAAAATACGGTTATATTGATCAGAGGAAGAGATGCCAAATGAAGCTCATTCATGAAATGGATTTAACTAAAATACCTTTTCATCTCAAGTTCCATTATGCTGCCTATTCCGAGCTGCCCAACTTCTATCATTCGCATCAAGGCTTGGAAATGATCTATATATATGCAGGACAAGGCGATATTCTAGTCAATCGCAAAGTATATGAAGTCCGTCCAAACAGCCTGTATATTTTTCAGCCCTACCAATTGCACCGGATTCGCCTTCATGTTACTACAGAAACCCCTTATATCCGTTCAAAATTTTTAATAGAGCCGTCTATTTTTTATGATCGTCTGCAGCATATGCCGCTGCTGCAAAAGTTTTTTTTGCAAATATGGAAGCATGAAATTGCCCAGCCCGTTATATATGACATGCAAAGCAATCCCTTTGTACTCGAGTTGATGAAAGAATACCAATCACGGATTAAAACGCCGTCACCTGCTCCGGAAATTCAAGAAGAAGGCTTCTTGTTTCTGACACAGCTTTTCCAGCTGCTCAAAAACAATTGGCAAACGCATCTGTTCGGTGACGCGCCTGGTGTACTGCAGAAGAGAGAGTATCATCAAGCCGAGCATGTGATTCATTGGCTGGAAGAATATATGCATGAGCCTTTGGAGCTCGATCGTATTGCAGATGAACTTCATGTCACCAAGCATCATTTGTCGCGCTTGTTCAAAAAAGCGACAGGCAGCACCATAAGCGAATATATGACTGTTCTCCGAATACAAAAGGCGCGCAGACTGCTTGAAACGACCGAGCATTCCATCGAGCAAATTTCCCAGGACATCGGGCTCGGCAACGTATCCTATTTCTGCGAAATATTCAAAAAGGCAATGGGCATTACACCGCTGCAATATCGTTTGTTTTTGCTGAAGCACCCTTAAAAAAGCAAGAAGTCCCTCCTGCGTTATGTTTTACGCAAGAGGGACTTCAAACTTAATTTATTGCTGTGCTGCTTGCGTGAGCTTGCGAGCCAGCGTCTTTATTTGCAATGCAGCTCTGTCTTTCTTCTCTTCCCAAACTTGCTGCAGCATCGAGCAGCTTACCGCAGCCACGACTTCCCCGCTGCTATTCGTAATAGGAGCTGCCACGCAACAGAAGCCTATAACCGCTTCCTGCAGATCAAATGCACAGCCCTGCTTTCTAATTTCGTCCAACTGCTTGAATAGCTCCCCGGAGTCTTTAACACTATTAGGCGTTGGCTGCTCCAAAGCCTGACCCGCATAGCGCAATCGAACCTCTTTATCCGTTAACCCTGCCAGCATCACCTTGCCTAGCGCAGTTATATGAGCGGGATAAGTCATGCCGGGCTCACTGACTAAGCGTACACGGGAATAGCTGCATTCTTCTTTTGCCAAATATACAACATCCGTATGCTCCAATCGAGCCAATTGAATCGTTTCGCCAAGCTCCTCAGCGTACAGGGAAGCTTCTTTTCTGAATTCGCTTATCAAATCATTATGCCTGTAGAAAGAAGCTGCCCACTGGGCAATAACTGAACCATTAGAGTAAGTGCCATCAGGTTCCAATACAATCCAATTTAAAGCCTCCATCGTCTGCAAAAGCGAAAACATGGAGCTTTTATTAATTCCAGTCTCATGAACCAAATCCATTAGCCGATACTTTCGCGGAGATGAGCAAACCAAATTCATAACCAAATGCGCCTTCTCGATCGCCGGTACCCAATATTTCGGCTTTTCCTTCTCTGTGATATGATTCACCTTCTCCATTCTGATCGCTCGTCTTTTTCCTCAACAAAATGATTCGTCAGCTGTCCGAGCTTTTCAATTTCTATCGTGACGACATCGCCAGGCTTCAGATAAACCTGCTTATCCTCTGGCAAGCCAAGCACAACGCCTTCAGGCGTACCTGTCAAAATAATATCGCCAGGCGTCAAAGTCATATGCTGTGAAATATAGCTTACAATCTCAGCGCAATTAAAGATCATATCCGACGTGTTTGAATTTTGCCTTACTTCACCGTTGACAATCGCGCGAATTTCCAATTGATTAGGGTCTCCTACCTCATCGGCAGATACAAGATAAGGACCGAGCGGGCTAAAGTCATCGCATGTTTTGCCAAGCAGCCATTGTGCAGTGCGCAGCTGCAAATCCCTTGCAGACAAATCATTAACCATCGTGTACCCGTAAACATAGCCCAGCGCATCTGCATTAGATACATATTTAGCTTCCTTGCCTATAACTATGACAAGCTCAGCTTCATAATCCAGCTTATCTGTCACGCGGGGGATCGCCACGTTTTGCTGATGGCCTGTAAGTGTATTATTGAATTTATTAAATAAAATCGGATAAGTTGGATAAGGAGCATTTGTCTCATCGGCATGTTTTCTATAGTTCAAGCCGATGCAAATGATTTTGTTCGGACGGGTTACACTCGGTCCCCATACGATGTCTTCTTCCTTCAGCCATAATTCTGGATTGGACTGAGCTTTGGCTGCTAAGGCTTCCAGCTCGGCCATTGCCGCAGTACCTCCAGCTATTAATTCCATATCAGTACGGGGAGCAGCGCCGCCGTAAATATTCCAGGCAGCATCAACATCCAAAATACGTTCAGCATCCTTCAGCCCAAGAGCT
This sequence comes from Paenibacillus sp. GXUN7292, assembly GCF_050864975.1. Taxonomy (NCBI): domain Bacteria; kingdom Bacillati; phylum Bacillota; class Bacilli; order Caryophanales; family Paenibacillaceae; genus Paenibacillus; species Paenibacillus sp. GXUN7292. The sequence goes on from NZ_JBOZWO010000025.1 coordinate 14,747, forward strand.
GGCATGCCCTTTTTCATAAATGTGATCGTTTTCATAGTTAAGCCTCCTAATTATGCATTTTTTCCAAAAGTAACGCCGCCGTCGATATACAAAGGTGAACCCATCATAAACGATGACTCATCCGATGCCAGAAACAACGCCGCCTTAGCCACATCTTCCGGACGGCCAATCTCACCGCTTAACTGCCTACGCTTAATGGAAGCAAATGCCGCTTCAGGATCACTGTAGGATTCTGTTAAGTACTTCTCAACAAACGGTGTCATAATCGTTCCTGGAAGCAAAGCATTCACCCTAATATTATACGAAGCATAGTCCACTTGCATAGATTTTGTTAAAGAAAGCACGGCACCTTTTGTAGCCGAGTAAGAAGCTCTTCTAGCCAGCCCTATCTCCGCAATGCAGGACGACATATTAATTATATTGCCGCTTCTTTGCTTCATCATTTGCAGGACAGCATATTTGCTTGGCAGAAAAACGCCTTTCACATTCACACTCATAATTCGATCCCACGTATCCGCCTCGACTTCGTGCAGAGCACCTACTCCGCTAATCCCGGCATTGTTCAGCAGCACATCGATCTTTCCATACGCTGCTACAATTTGATCGATCATATCCGATACGGATTCTGCAGCGGTTACATCTGCGTGGATAAACAAAGCCTGGCCGCCCTGCTCGCGAATTTCTTCAACGGTTTGCTTACCCGCAGCTTCATTAAGATCATTTACTATAACCGTCGCTCCCTCATTGGCAAACAGAAGCGCTGTGCTTCTGCCTATGCCTGACCCGCTGCCTGTAATTAAACATACTTTTCCGGATAATCTCATCGTTTTCCTCCTCATTATTGACTAAACGGTATTATCCACGACGTATTGCTATTACATTCTTAAAGTAACTTTGCCCAAGCATTAGTTAAAAACCATTCTTTTGCGTTCTTTAGTAGTTTATTATAAGGAACTAGGTTTTATATATTAATTTTTAAGTATCTTAGCACGTAACTCTAATCTCGTCAATTGTAAATTACAGCCGTTATTATGCGAGGCAACTTTTGTATGGAAAATCGTACACAGTGGCTGCTTCGGCACTGCGTAAACCCCTTGGGTATACTTTCCCAATAAACAAAAAGCTCAAGCAAAATCCGCTTGAGCAAAATAGAATTATTTCAGCTGTCTACAGAAACATTAGTGAGCGGAAAAACGAAACCCAAGCCATGCTCGTCTAGATGCATGACGAACGGAGAATAAGCCAGCAGGGTAAAAAATCCAAAGTTATACAGAAGCGCTGCGATCCCCAGTATGAGCAGGGCCGGATATTTTAGAGCACGAAACCGGTCCAAAATCGATGTCTTTTGGGCGGGTGGCGCCGCTTTCTTCAATGCTGCATTAGGATTGCGGGAGGGCATCATAAACAGAAGCAGCAGAAACGCTATCCCCATTAAGCAAGCCACACCATAAAACGGTCCTCTCCAAGAAATCGAACCGAGGCTGCCACCAAGCAGTGGTCCTACAGAGATTCCCAGCCCAATGGCCGCTTCGTTTAAATGATGTATGGACGCAATTCTACTGCCATATCCGTATGTCGGAACACACTTCTAGATTCTGCTTCAAGATCTGCCAAATCCTCAATTGTAATTTCCACAATCTTAATCGGATAACCCAAATGAGTTCCCGTTATCCGCAAATTCGTCTCCACATATTCACACAATCCTGGAGGTCCATAAATTTCCAAAGATTCTGTACATCCAAACGATGAGCGGCTACTTAATAAACCCGGGATACCATAGACGTGATCCCCGTGTAAGTGTGTAATGAATAATTTCATCAATCGATTAAGGTTCAAAGAAGTTTTCAACATTTGCTGCTGGGTACCCTCCCCGCAGTCAAACATCCAAAAAGATCCACTATTCTGATTTATTCGTATGGCTACAGATGTAACATTCCTTCCGCGAATCGGCATACCTGCACTTGTACCAAGGAACCAAAGCTCCATTTTACCTCACCTCTGAAATGTTTAACTTTTCTAATCTGTCATATATTATTTCACTTCGTGCTAGCTATTCTACAGTCTATTGTCTGTTTGAAATCTCAATAATATCCATATGCATAAGTAGTCAAGGATAAACGGCTTCCGCCGCCCTCTCGACGTGCGCGTTTTGTGAAAAATTTATAAACTCTTATATTTAAACAAAAAAGCAGTCTCAAGGTTATGTCCTCCGTTGACTGCTCATCATACCCATATTTTCGATTAATCCGCGTCATACATTTCAATAATATACTTTGCTTGCTGAACTATTTTCCCAATTAAATATTCAGGTTCCACCAGCTTCATCGCCCCGCCGAAACCAAGTACGTAAGCGATAGCTTCCTGCTCCGTGTTAAAGTTTAATGTAACAAGAATTGTGCCGTCTGTTAGCTGCTCATCTGCATCCACTTTTTCCACAAATTTATCCGTAAATGTCATACGGCCTACGGTTGTTGGATCTGCCAATACTTTCACTTCGAAAGAAGGCAATGATTCGGTAAATTCGCGTTTGCTTTGCTTCCAATACTCATTTAACTTAAAGTGCTCTGGTCTTGCAAATCCTTCATGTCCAGCTTCAGCCTGAACGATTCTTGACAATCTGAAGTTACGGTATTCACCATCTTCATTTAATCCAACTAAATACCAAGCACTTCCCTTCGCCACCAGGCCCAAAGGGCAAACAACTCTGTTTGAGCAGACGCCATCTGCTTTTTGGTACATCATATTAAGCTTCTTGTCCTCCCATAATGCTTGCTGAACGATAAGAAAGGTTTTATTTTTTACTTCGGATGTCTTCCATGAGCCTGTATCTATATAGATCTTCTCTAGATAATGCCGCCCTTCTGTTTTCGTTGAATGAGGCAAAGATGCCAGCAGCTTCTGGCGGATATCTGACCCATACGTCTGAACCCCCAAATCTTCCAGCATTTTTTCAGAGGGAAGGATAAATAATGCCTTCATATCCTCCAGCTTCAGACCGCTCAATTGTGATTGAAAATGATCCATTAGCCGCCATCCTCCCGTTTTTCCCCGCTCAGCAACAACAGGTATTCCAGAAAGACTCAAGGCATCCATATCACGTAAAATAGTCCGATCCGACACTCCAAGCTCGCCAGCCAGCTCATTTGTTGTCATTTGCATATTATTTTGGAGCAAAATCATAATACGAATAAGTCTGTCAGCTCTCATATTTTTCACCTCTGCTTGATCCATTCAATCATTAATCTTTTTCAGTTCTTTTGCCGGTACTCCTGCGACAACCGTATTCTCTGGCAATGATTAAGAGTAGCAATCACAACATTCATGCCAGTCATTGAACCCGTCGCGAGCTCTGATTCCGCCTCTTTACCTTATCCTGAATCGCCATATATAGTCCTCGCTCGAGAAAATAAAGTTTTCAATGAAATCATAGAATGATATGACTCAAATATCAATTGCACGACCTAGAATAGAATTAGGAACAGTTTTATTTGCAAGAGGGAACCGGAAAATCACATTAACGGAAGAACTACTGTCAGCAATGAGCTATCATACATCAAAACAGCAAGCTTTGCTTCATACCATTAAGTCCTCGATTAGAAGCTGACTTAAATTTCATTTGGAAAAAACATCAAGTATTTTCTAATGCAGTAAATAAATTTTTGGATCAGCTACGGAATACTATTAAAAAATAACGCAACCTAGACAGGTTGCGTTTTACTCATTGCTCTATCGGTTTCGCTTGCTTCACAGCATTAAGGAAATTGCAGTTCAAGTTGAATAAGATGATGGCCTGTAAACGGACTTTTGAAATTTGCCGTAATTTTCTCTTTATACTGTTCATTTTCCTTAAGGCTAACCAATAATGGAACTGCCTTATAACCGTCAGGTTTCCAAATAGCAGAAATTTCGTATGTGCCAACCGGGATTTGCATCAACCGATCCCCATCATGGCGAATAGGAAATCCGGTTATCGTACTGCCTGTACTTCCGTCTACCAGCTTGCCAACCGGTTTCAGCGTAAGCTCAACATCTTCCATCTCGAACCATGGCGCATTGTCATCATACGGGTATAAACTATCCCAGCTGTGTACTTCAATTTCTCCAATGTTGATATCAAGCGTAAAATCTCTTATCGCTCCAGTGCTTCCGGCAAAGCCTTGATTTGACTTCGGCTCCATATAAAAGCTATAAGTTTGACCTTCATACTCTGTATCTAGTCTTGCTCCCATCCGGTAAGATGTATTTGCATTCGGAAGTTCCAATCGGTAATAGCCGTTGTTATCGGTCGCCCCCAAGATATTGCTATTATACAGGAGCGTATTGTCTGCCCATACTTCTGCCCCCGGCACCGGTTGGCCCTCGATATTGACGATGCGGCCCTTAACCACAAAAGGCTCCACTTTATTATCAATCGGCGGCGTGGATGGCTTCGGAGCAGGCGGATTCTTCACAATGCCCGGATCTGCCGATTCCTCCGTGGCGCCAATTCCAATGATGAAAGTACCTGCATTATCAGCAAAATAAACATGAAACCCGCTGTTTTCTGATACGAATCGCAATGGGACAAGCGTTCTGCCGTTTCGGATCTGCGCTGGCACATCCAATGCAACAGTTTTCCCGTTGACTATTGCCTTATTGCTGCCAATCGTCAATTCAATCGTCAAGCCTGCCTTCTTGCCAATCACCTTGCGTACTTTTCCCTCAATCCACTCTATTTCAAAACCAAGCGTTTCAAAGATTTTACGAAATGGAACCATCGTGCGACTATCGATCAGTATCGGGTCAGTATCTTCGAATTTCAAGCGTTCTCCTTCAAAGTACACTTGAATTTCTCTGGAATTGGCTTCTGCCCCTTGCCCATTGACAGGAATCAAGGCGACGCAGAGCAAACATAACAGAAATATTCGCATTATTTTCTTCATTAATCACAATCCCTTCATTATTTAATCGATATTGCCAGTATTGCATAGGCCTATTTCAGTTGCTTCTCCGCCATGTCTCCGATAATCGGCAATTTGAACCATTGGCCTTGATAAGCTTTCATCATTAAAACAATCCACAAAACGAATGCTGCCAGCATGATAAAAATGCTGATTATAAGTCCTAATATCGGAATAAGATTTATTACCAGATTCAAAATTATGATCGCTGCAGATACAAAAATAGATTGCAACGCATGGAACCGCACAAAACGATTCTCTTTTTCAATAACCATAAAAATAATTCCCGTTATAAACCCGCATAAGTAACACAAAACGCCGGCCAGATTCTCATCCATTCCGGAACTTGTTGTACCTTTTTCCCTTCCAGATTGTTCATGTCTGTCCATGAGTTCACCCTTTCATAAACTGTTTTCGAATAGCTAGCTTGTTTTAGATCCCTCCTCAAGATTTCAACACAGTAGCTACAATTATACATTTCAAAAAATCTCAAATAATACGCCAAATTACTCTCATATTCATGCTTGTACACAAAATAATGAAAACGCTTCATTCATTCCGTCTATGATATAATTAGCTGTATTGAACTGGCTCGGCGGCGACCTGCCTGTCTATGATGCGTTGAGGAAATCGGGAGGACTGGTTCCTATGGATATAGGTGATTTATTGATCACACAGCAAAAAGCATTCTTTGTTGGGCGAAGCGAAGAATTAGCGATGCTCGAACAATGTTTATCAAACCATGATTGGAAACTGCTTCACATTTATGGTCCTGGCGGTATTGGAAAAACAACGCTGCTCCGGCTATTCGCACAGACAACTGGTTCCAGCCGATGCATATACCTGGACGGACATAGCGATTTCCAGCTTCCGCAAGATTTTTTGAAACAAATTCGACGTGCGCTTCCCGAATTCGCAGATGATAGGACAGAAATAGATATGCTCAATGCCTGCGCTGCTTCACATGGAAGTGTTATTCTGCTGCTGGACACGTTTGAGATGTGTGGTGCAATCGAAAATTGGCTGCATCAGGATTGGATTCCCAAACTTTGTCCGCTTGTCAAAATTTGCTCGGCTGGCCGCTATCCATTGGAAGATCAGTGGATGCGAGACGGTTGGCATGCTCTCGTTCATAACATGGAGCTGCAGCCGCTAACTTTTCAAGAAATTCAAATGTACGCCCACACACGTGGAATTGCCGATCAACAGATCGTCGCTGCGCTGCAGCAGTTTTCGAATGGATTGCCGCTCGCCTTGTCGCTTGCTTGTGAAATTATTGTACTTAAAGGAAACACTCAGTTTCTTGATCAATATCAGAAGGATCACATCATTACGTACTTAATAGAGGAATTAACCAGAGATTTAGAGGAGAACGATTGGAAACGTTATATGGAGGCATCTTCTGTAGTATGGCGCTTCGATCAGGAATTGCTGCAATCCCTGCTTCAGGAGAAAATAACTAACGACTATTTCAGAGAGTTTTGTCGACTTCCATTCGTCATCCGGCAAGCAGACGGCTGGTCCTTGCATGATTCGATCCGGCAATGGGTATTTACCGATCTGCGAAACCGCATGCCGCAAACTTTCCAAGCCTACCGCAGACTTGCATTAGATGCGTTATACAAACGGGCGGATCTCTTCCCGCACAAGAAAACAGATTTGGCCTTTGAACGGCTATATCTGCACGAACTGGACTTCGTTCGCGATTTCCGCTTTCAATGGGATGATCGGCTACGCTTTCGTGAATGCAGAGAGCAGGATCTGGATCTGGTCGAACAGCTATATCTGCAACATTTGCATAATCAAAGTAACTTTATTCCTGGCGAAACTCATTTGGAAGCTCTTATACGTCCACTCGGGCAAGTAGATCCGTCTGCCTTCTATGGTTTATGGCGGGATCAGGAACTGGTCGCTTTCTGCTCCTGCATCTTGCTCACAGAACAAACGGTGCGGATATTCCGCAGCAATCCGATCACCTTGCCCATAACTACCCGCATCCGTCCCGATCGTCGCCAGTATTTGCTCTCGATTACCGGGGTAGCCGCACATCTGGAACAAGACATTACAGGGTCCGTTGCCCGGGCATTAGTACAAATTATTGAACGGAACAAGGATGCTGACTTTCTCGATTTAATATCGATACCATACTGGCTGGAATATTTGCCGTTGCTTGGCTTCCAGCGAGCTCCTTGGGCAGACTCAACGACTCCTTTGGGCGTTAAATACTTTGGTCATCAGCTGGATCTCAGTCACGAAGATTTAGCCACTCGGCTGAATCGGATGTATTCATTGATGGAATCTTCTGTACCTGCTGAGCAAAAGGTCGTATTATCGCATTCAGAAGAAACAGGATTATCTCTTGAGCAGTCAGTCAAGCTGGTGCAGCGGGCGCTGAAGCATTTCCCGCGCTTGCCCCTTCATCCGGAAATTACCCATACTTTGCGCCCGTTATTGCCGCAATCCATTGCCGGGCAGGTTACAGACAAGATTGCTGAACTAATTCAAACCAACATTCGTGACATTATGCAAACCTTTCTTGACGGAAGTGAGGAAGAACAACGTTTCTATCGCATCTTGCAGCACGCCTATATCAAAAAAATAGGCACACATGAATTTGTCTCGGAATATTTGAACATCCCTATTAAAAGCTACTACAGATATTTGAAATTGGCTGTCCGATCGCTGACCTATCAGATGATGAAGATGAATGTATAGTATCGACAAAAAGACTACTTTCGCAGTTTCACAAATAAACGAAAATAACCCGCCTGGGTTCACGCCTGCGGGTTATTTTCTGGCCATAAAATCTTAATATGAATTGGCCTCCAATAAGTTTTTTATATATGACAAAAGATGTCGTAATTATAGATTACAATATTAAATAATGCAACAAAACAGGGTGTCGATTAATTGTGGGCAACTATTGATAAGCAATGAGAAAGGGGAAACGGAGAGCAAGAATGGGAATGGAGAAGCGTCAGCGTCCGCCTTTGTAGGCCAATTTTATCCTTTACAGGGGTTATTCATTCAGAAAAATTGGACTACAACAGCGGTCGGAATCCCAATCTTGATCGTAGTGGCATCCCTTTCTATTGCTTGTTGCTCTATCCACAAATCGACAACTTCTAAAAGGAGGCTAACGAGATGAAATCTTTACATGGAAAAATTGCTTTGGTTGCCGGGGGAACACGGGGCGCCGGGCGCGGTATCGCTATTGAGCTGGGAGCAGCTGGAGCAACGGTTTATGTCACAGGACGAACCACAAGAGCAGAACGTTCCGAATACAACAGACCTGAAACGATTGAAGAAACGGCAGAGCTTGTCACTAAGGCAGGCGGAAGAGGCATCGCTATACAAACTGATCATTTAATCCCTGAACAAGTACAGGCTTTGATAGAACGTATTGAGCAAGAACAAGGGCGGTTGGACATACTTGTGAATGATATTTGGGGAGCTGAACATTTGGCTGAATGGCATGTGCCTGTGTGGGAGCATTCATTAGAAAAAGGTCTGCGCATGCTGAGGCTCGCTATAGATTCGCATTTAATTACGAGCCATTTTGCACTCCCCCTCTTAATAAAAAACAAAAATGGGCTGATCATCGAGATGACAGATGGAACTTTCGAATATAATCAAAAAAATTACAGAATATCGATGTTCTACGATCAAGCCAAAACATCTATTAATCGTATGGCCTGGGCTCTTGCTCAAGAAGTTCAGCCCTATCAATGTACAGCTGTTGCACTGACTCCCGGCTGGATGCGCTCAGAAATCATGCTTGAGCATTTTATGGTGAAAGAAGAAAACTGGCAGGATGCCGCCGAGAGAGAACCTCATTTTCTAATATCAGAATCACCGCGTTATGTAGGGCGTGCAGTCGCTGCTTTAGCCGCGGATCCTCAAGTCATGCGATTTAATGGGCAGTCCCTTTCAAGCGGCCAGTTGGCACAGGTATATGGCTTCACGGATGTTGATGGTTCTAGGCCCGATTGCTGGCGCTACCTTGTAGAAATAATGGACGCAGGAAAACCTGCCAACGTTAGCGGCTATAGGTAAAGGTTAAGGTTAAGCAGGGAGATGCGAGAGAGATACGATTCCGGTGAATCATGCTGGCGTCTCCCTGCTGCCCATACTTACATTTTTCTTATGTTTGAAAAAAATCTTTCCAAGGATCGTTGCCGCCGATTCTTAAAAGCGCATCTGCCATATTAATACCATCAGGAGCAACTGTGTCAAGTTCGTCCCACGCGATAGGCATGGACACATTAGCCCCTTTCCTCGCTCTTATAGAATAGGGTGCGATACTTGTAGCGCCTCTGCCGTTTCGAATCCAGTCGATGAATATTTTTCCAGTGCGACTAGCCTTTCTGACATTGCTCGTGTAGCGGTCAGGCCACTTCTGCTCCATCACCTCAGCAACACGCTTAGCAAAATCATGAAACTTATCCCAGGTCATGACCGGTTTTAATGGGACAACCACATGGTATCCCTTGCCGCCGCTAGTTTTGAGATAGGAATGCAGTGAAAGCTCGGCAAGAATGCTTCTCATGTCCCTCGCGCCCTGTCGCACCCTGTCTAGCTCCATTCCTTCATCCGGGTCCAGATCAAATACCATCATATCAGGTTTTTCAAGCTCATCTATGCGGCTTCCCCAAATATGAAATTCCAGTGAGCCCATTTGCGCTTCGGATATAAGCCCGGATAAGCTCTCAATATAGAAATAATCTTCTGTTTTTCCACTGCTTGTAGTAATAGGTATCGTGACAATTTCCTTACTGCCTGGACCGGGATGCTTCTTGTAGAAGCAGGTCTGTGATATCCCCCTGGGGCAGCGTACAAGAGTGAGGATTCTGCGGCTCACATAGGACAGCATATGATCTGAAACCTTTGCATAATACCGGATCACGTCTTCTTTTGTAATGACAGGTTCGTCGAACAATACCTTGTCCGGATTCGTAATGGCTATTCCTTCGATAATGATGCTTTTTGAATTTGCTATTATTGATCTCTCCACTTCTATGGCGGGCGATTGAGGCTGTATTTCATCCTCTGTTTTTTCCTTTTTTATTTCCCTGGGATCTTTATCGTGCCTTAAGCCTTTGTAGCTTGCTTGCCTCAATAAATTTTCTTTGGTCCATTCGGCAAATTTGATTTCCGCCACCAGCTCAGGTTCAAGCCACGTAAGCTTTTCCTTCGGTCTAGGCTTTGGTGCAAGCTTGAAGGGCGCATCCAATCTCTTCAGTTTTTCAAATTTTTTCTCAAGAGCTTTCATGTCAATCTCGCCCATGCCCGTACCGGCGCGTCCGGCATAAACTAGTTCATCATCTTCATAGACACCAAGTAAAAGGGAACTTATCCCGCTCGTTTTTTTGTCGGAAAGAGAGTAGCCTCCGATGACGAATTCCTGTCTTTTATCGCATTTCAGCTTGATCCAGTCGCCGTTCCTTGTTCCACTGTAGTAAGAATTGGCCTTTTTACCTATTATCCCTTCCATGTCTGCCTCACAGGCTGCAGCAAAGCTTTCTTTTCCATTCCCTTTAATATGACGGCTATAGTAAAGGTTATCCGGAGCATTCTCCATCAGCGTCTCAAGCATTTCTTTTCTGTCAATCAGACGGCGCCCCCGAAGATCCGCACCATCCAGCGCAAGGAGGTCGAAGACGATATAGGTCAGAGTCAGCGTTTCGCGATTTTTCATATAGTTCTGCAAAGCCTGAAAATCTGTCTTTCCCGATTCATCCGTAATTGCAATTTCACCGTCGAGAACCATTGCCCTTCCTGCAGCAAGATCAATAAGGGATGAGGCTATGTTATGGAACCGCTCCATGTAGTCATTACCGTTTCTAGTTATCAGCCGGACACTGTTGCCCTCCACAAACGCAACAATTCTATATCCGTCGTATTTCAACTCGTAGAGCCAATCCTCATCCTTAGGAACCGTATTAACTAGCTTGGCAAGCTGCACCTCAACCCTGCTGAAAGGGTTCCTTATAATCTTTTCCTCTTCTCCCGCTTCTATTTCAGCCATGGTGCGTCCGGTTCTAATACTGGTGCTAAATTCAGATATCCCGTCATCAGTTCTGACATACTCATCTCTTTCCTTTATCAAAAGCCAGTTATCCCTATCTTCGCCGGCCTTCGCTTTCAACCGGACCAAAACCCACTTTCCCTTAAGCCGTGCTCCTCTCAGAATAAACTTCAGCTCTCCCTTACGAAGCCCTTCCTCCACATTTCCATACGGCTCCCAGAAGCCTTCATCCCAAAGCATCACTATTCCGCCGCCATATTCCCCCTTGGGAATTGTCCCTTCAAAGTTTCTATATTCCAGCGGGTGATCCTCCACCATTACAGCTAGCCTCTTGTCATGTGTATCATAGGAAGGTCCCTTGGGCACTGCCCAACTTAAGAGAACCCCTTCCCACTCCAGACGTAAATCATAATGTTCCCTTCTGGCCATATGGTGCTGGACGACAAATCTCAAACCTTCCTCCGAAGCTTCTGTTGCTCCTTCCGGCTCCAACGTTTTTTCAAAATTTCTTTTTTTGTTGTACTCCCTTAGTTTCACAGTCATAAAATCACGCCGTTTCCTTGTCCTTTTTCGCCTTCTCGACGCTGCCTTTAAAGGCTTTCATGAGCTGATACCTTTAAAGGATATTGTTTCCAAGTAAATGGCTAGTATTCAGACTATCTATGACCTCAACCTTGTAACAGCCCGGATAACCGACCTAAAGCGGAGATCGAGAATGCCTCGCCTGATTCAAAATCCATTGCTCGATACGCAAAAAATGAGAAGTTTTCGTCCATTTTTTGAGAAGCCATAATCAATCATACTGGCTATAATCAGGTAATAAAGAATACACATAGCTTGGGAGGACGCCGTTATGACAAAATGGATTGGACTGAACGAAATTGTTCGAGAGGAAATACAGCAACGCAAAGAAGAAGGCTGCGACGTAACGGGTTTTGCAGAAAGACTGGAATCAGCCGGCATGGCTGAGGCTCAAATTATGGATGTTTATCATGCACTAATGGCTCTTGAGCCGAGTGCCGATTTTAAGTATATTGAGCCGTCGGAGTTGGAAGAGATTCGTGCTCAACGCCCAGAAGGACCGCGCACTATCGTCAGTCATTTGGATGATAATGAATGGCAAAACAAGTTTTATGGCGCTTGGCTCGGACGCTCGGCAGGCTGCGCACTGGGCAAGCCGCTGGAGGCTCCTGCCTTTATGCGGGGCTCAGACGGCAGACCGGGCTGGCACAATATTAAGCTTTGGTTTGAAGGCGCGGGACAATGGCCGATTCGCCACTATACACCAAGCAAGTCAACTGCCGAGGCTCAATATGGCCTTGAGCTTGCCCTCTGGAGCAGTCTGGCAAGCTGCCGAGATCATATCAGCTACATGGAAACAGATGATGATATTCGTTACACCGTGCTAGGACTGCTCATGCTTGAGGAACGCGGCCTGGATTTTAACTCCTGGCATGTCGGCAAGCTGTGGCATCGTCTTCTGCCATTCGGTCAAGTATTCACTGCCGAAACACAGGCATATTTGAATTTTGCTCGAGTCACTTCGCATATTAACGGCGATCAGCCCGACGATTGGGAGAAGCATATCCATTGGGGACGTTCCTATTTGAACCCTTACCGCGAATGGATCGGGGCGCAAATCCGTGTTGACGGCTATGCATACGGTGCTGCCGGCCAGCCCCAGCTTGCAGCTGAGCTTGCTTGGCGGGATGCTTCCTTCTCACATGTGAAGAACGGTATTTACGGCGCCATGTTCTGCGCCGCAATGATTGCAGCCGCATTCGTTGAAAGCGATGTTAAACGGATCGTTGAGATAGGATTGAGCGAAATTCCACAGCACAGCCGTCTGGCAGAAGACATTGCACTGGCGGTCCAAATTGCCGAAAATACGACAGATCAGTTGGAACTGGTCGAAAAAATATGGGACGCCTTTAAGCACTATCACTGTGTTCATACCAACAATAATGCTGCTTTATGCGCGGCAGCGCTCATCTATTCCGGCGGTGATTTTGAAAAGGGTATTACTACAGCCGTGCTTGGCGGCTGGGACACAGATTGCAATGGCGCTACCGTCGGTTCCATTCTCGGTGCATCCCTTGGAGCGGCAGCACTGCCTGACACCTGGATTGCCCCTCTAAATGATACTTTGTATGCGGAGGTTAGTGGTTTCCACCCGATTGCCATTTCAGAATGCGCTCGCAGAAGCCATAATGTTTTCCGAAAACTTCAGCAGTAAACTCTGCTTTTTAGCGCTATTTGTTGCAAAAGGTGCAGTGCTTTGCCATGACCAAGGCTGCATATCCTTGCACGACAAATGCAATGCTCATGGCACTGACCCGGTCCGGTACCCATTCATCCTGGATCGGGTCAACCATGGCCGTTTATTTCAACAAGCGGATCGTAGTCCGTTTGCCTCCAAGTTGACCATTCCTAAATCATCTCCATGCAGTCAAAAAAGCGGCTCTTTATTGTATACTTACCTTATAACACGATTAATATCGGGGGTATTGATGCAATGAAACTGCATATAACATACGATCATCCGATTCCGATTAACGCTTTCGAATGGACACCCACCACTAACAGGCAGTCGCCTCACATGCATTCAAGTCTGGAAGTCGGCCTCTGTTTGTCGGGCAAAGGCTATTTCTTCTTCGGCGGCAAACGCTATACGGCTTGTCCTGGCGATTTATTTATCGTCAATAATGAGGAACGCCATATCGCACAATCTGACCCTGATGATCCAAGCCGCTACCTCTTTATTAACTTTGATCCCGCGCTGCTGTTGGCGGAGGAGCCCGGCCTTTTGCTGCCCTTTTCCTATCGTTCTACTCATTTTCGCAATCATATTTCCGGCAGCTCGCCTCTTGCGGGGGAGCTTGCGCCTTGGATACTTGCAATAGCACAAGAGCTGAGGGAAAAATCCCCTGGCTATCTAGCAATGGCTAAAAGCGCGCTTATTCAGTTATGCGGCCGCCTGCTCCGCCATTACAGCGAGCTGTGCAGCGATGATGAGCAGCAGACAATAGTGCAAACAGTGCGTCAAGCACAATCGCTGGCCAACTTGGTGGAGCGGCGCTTTCGCGAGCCGTTAAGCTTAGCGGGGCTAGCAGATGAGCTGGGAGTAAGTGCATCGCGCATCAGCCGCGCATTTCTGGAAACGACAGGATACCGTTTCCCTGATTATGTATCGCTCATGCGTGTCCAGGCTGCCAAGAGAGAGTTAACGGGGTCAGACAAAGCAGTTGCCGATATTGCATTTGAATGCGGCTTTCAAAGCTTACCGACCTTTTATCGGGTTTTTAAAGACATTGTAGGTGTATCCCCTGTTATTTATCGTCAATCTATGGGGCTTGTGCTATGAGCACAGCGTTTAGCCTCTGCAGTCTTATGTTAATAGACAACGTTATGTTCATTTGATGAAAACGGCAAAAGCCTGCCGTGCGGCAGGCTTTTTCAATTCAGAAGCGGCTCGCTAAAACATATATTATTTGTGACCCTTCTGTCTTCAAACACGTGCCAACTAAAAGTAGTTTTGAGGTGGCACCAACCGATTCTGTATGAATTTTCATATACATTTGTGTTTTTCGGGGCATTTCAGCGTAATGTGTATGAAATTTCATATACAATTAGCCGGTTTGAGGTGGCACCAACCGATTCTGTATGAATTTTCATATACAATTGTGGTTTTCGGGGCATTTCGGCTTATTCTGTATGAAATTTCATATACAATCGTGTTTTTCGGGATATTTCAGCGTATCGTTTCCAACTAACTAAATTGTTCGTATTCGGCATTCCATTTTAAACATTTTCATCATAACTTATAATAGATATTCTCAGAGTCTATCGTTTAGGACAGAGGGGTTGGAATCATGTCAGTTTTGGGGCTTGCACTTGAAGGCGGTGGTGCAAAAGGCGCTTATCATATGGGAGTTGTGAAGGCATACTTGGAGATGGGACATAGCTTCGGGGCGGTTGTAGGCACCTCCATTGGCGCCATCAATGCAGCGATTATTGCACAAGGGGACTTCGAACGCGGCTATCAGATGTGGGAACACCTTGACGCCCGCTCATTATTTAATATGTCTGACGAAGAATATTTTCTGTTGCTGAACCGCAAGCTGGACTCAAGCGCGTTGCGTCATTTGGCCGCGCGTACGCGCGAGCTGATCACTAGCAGAGGCATAGATACGCGAAAAATGAAGCACTTGATCGCGTCCATTGTCGACGAAGAAAGGCTGAGGAGTGCTGCAGCAGACTTCGGCTTAGTGACCGTATCCTTGACCGATCGAAAACCATATGAACTATACAAAAACAACATTCCGCCGGGACGATTGGTAGATTATCTGTTGGCCAGCGCTTCCTTCCCAGGTTTTCAGCCAACCGTTATCGACAATAAGGCTTACATCGATGGCGGTCTATATGACAACTGCCCCATTAACATGCTAGCTCACAATGGTTATACAAATGTGGTTGCAGTCCGGACGCGCGCAATCGGTGTTAACCGCAAAATTAATTATCCTAACATCACGCTTACAACGATATTGCCCTCCGAGCGGCTTGGCGGCATCATGAGCTTTAACCCGAAATCTATTCGCCGCAGCTTAGACATGGGCTACTATGATGCCATTCGCCTGCTCAAGGGCTTGCAAGGAAGCATCTATTGCATTGATGTCGGCAGTACGAGCGAGGAGATGTGCCAAGAGATGCTCGATTCCCTGCCTGATGCCAAGGTACTTGGCATCGGCCGCATGCTTGGCATGAGCGGCCTATCCTCTCGAGAGCTGTGGAGAAGCGCCATCGTGCCAAAGCTGTCAGGCAACATGCGGTTGCCGGCGGACGCTTCGGCAATGACCTTTATTATTCGTTTGACGGAGATGCTCGCCGCGGCCAAGGGAATGAACAAATACACGATCTATACTTTTAATGAATGGCTGCGCGCCGCTGCATCCGGGCCGCTTAGAAACACCTCCGGACTCGATTTTCATCATTTGGAGTTATGTATGGCAGCACAGCGGATATTGGAAGCCATTGAGCTGCCTGACTAATTTCCACATAAAAAGCCCAAAGACCCATTTTTACAATACAAAAGGCTTGAAGCTTCAGTCTATAGACGACTGCTGCTTCAAGCCTTTTATATAGGTAACCTATCACGTTATTTTAAAATTTTTCCGGAAACTGTTTGATAATGCCTTCTGTCAAAATGTCGGCTAAATGAATCAAATGGATCTCATTTTTGTCAGTTGCAGCAATATCAGCTTTCCAATCTCCTTTGAGACAACTGACGACTATTTCCGTAATCAGCTGAAGATGCGTATACAGCATATCCTGCAGCTCTTTAAATTGCCAGTTCGGATTTGCTTCGCTTAAAAATTTAGCAATTTCGTCGGCATTTCTGCGCCAGTCTGCCTCAAGCTTGTTGACTTCCGCCTGATTACCCGCTTTGGCAGCCGCTACTATTTTACCTGCGATAAGAATATGCTCTCTCAGAAGGTCAGCCAGTTTATTGCCAGCTGCTTCTCCATAATAAGGCTTGATCACATTGCCTATGTCCTGCTGGTTCCGCAAAAGCCGGTCCAATACGTCCTTCTGATCTGGACGATTAGATATGGCGCTGACAATATAGCTTCTTGTCCATATCGTGTGGTTGATCCAAACCTTCTGCATATCTGCTTTTAATTGCACCATTTCGGGACTTATGCAATCCATATTTTTCTTCTCAACGGCCTTAGCCTGCACAGATACTACTGGCATTAAGCTAAAAACAAGCGTCAAGATTAACAGCAGCGCCAGCAACCGTTTACTTTTCATATTTATCTGCTCCTCAAAATGTTGGAATAAAACTCTGTATTATTATGGATAGAGCCGCCAGATTTATACAAATACAAGGATAAACGGCTTCGCTATCCTTCGCTTTAAAGAAGGAGGCGCGTTTACCGATGAAAGATAGAGATAGAGATTGCCATCTTCCACTGTAAAGCTTGTTTTCGATAAAAAATGTCGAATAATATTGAATATTATTCCGTAGTGTGATAATTTTTTATAGTTATAATGAAAAAAACTACTTCTAAATAGGGGGAAATGACGTCACAATGGAAATACTTCAAGACATTCTCGCTGCTCTCAGTGTGGTTCTTAACGGATTGCCGCAAGGGCTTATGGCGCTCGCGTTCGGCTTTGCCTCAGTCCCGACCGCACTGGCCTTCATCGTCGGAGCAGTCGGAAACGCCGCTACGAGCAACGTTGCGGTCGTCTCTTATCAAGCAGAAACAATTACTCTTGCCGGTACAATGGGCAAATCGATGCGGGAACGCCTGTCCATGGTCTTCTTCGGTGCCTGCATCCTGCTCATTATCGGCTTGTTCGGCTTGCTCGAGCGCATTATCGATTGGATCGGTCCCATTATTACAAGCGGAATGATGGCTGGGGTCGGCATCATGCTCTCCAAAGTAGCATGGGATATGGCAAAGAACGATCGGATTATCGGTGCAACCTCCATTTTTAGTGCATTAATCATGTATATGCTGACGAAGGATCTCGTTTATACAATCACTGTATCTGTCATCCTCTCAAGCATTGTGTTCAATATTATGCAGAAAAAGTCCGGTTCCGATAAGCAAGAGAGCAAATCAGCACCTGAAGAAAAGCTGAAGTTTCAAAAGCTGATGTTAAACACATCAGTCGTACGCGGCGCTCTTGCATTGGCGTGTCTAAACATCGGTGCCAACATTGCATTCGGCAGAATCAACGAAGATATTGCCGGTCAATCCGTCAACGTAGATGTTCTATCCATAATTAGCAGCTTAGCGGATATGGTTTCTGCATTATTTGGCGGCGCACCTGTGGAAGTTGTTATTTCTGCAACAGCCAGCGCTCCGCATGCCGTATGGTCCGGAGTTCTCATGATGGTACTGATGGCAATCATCTTAATTACAAAGACATTGCCGAAGATTGGCAAATACGTCCCAAGTTCTTCTATCGCTGGATTTCTAATGATTTTGGGCGTAATGGTCACTTTGCCTGGCAATGCGGCAGCAGCCCTCACAGGCGAAGGCGCAGGCTCGGGTATCGTTGGCGGCGTGACGATGGTCATGACGGCAATTACCGATCCGTTTATTGGCATGCTGTCAGGAATTGTTGTAGAAACTTTAATGAATTGGATCGGCATGTAAAAGGAGGATAAAAGAACATGAACACATATACTTTACAAATCGGAGAGCTGACTAGAGAACTTCCCATCATTCCGATATCAGATTCCCTTAGCATTGCCAGCTTTGTCATTCTTGGCGATACTGAGCTCGTCATGCAAGTAGCGAAAGATATAGCGGATAAACTGCCTGATGTAGATATTCTTGTGACGGCAGAGGCGAAAGGCATTCCATTCGTATACGAATTGTCCAAGCAGTTAGACATGAAACGTTACGTCGTTGCAAGAAAAAGTGTTAAAGCTTATATGGGAGAAACGATCTCTCATAAAGTCAACTCTATTACGACACAGAAGCAGCAGGAGCTTATATTGGAAAAATCCGATGTAGAATTGATTCGCGGCAAGCGCGTTGCTGTTGTCGATGATGTCATCAGCACAGGCGAATCCCTGCTTGCTTTGGAACAGCTTGTAGCGAAAGCCGGCGGAGAGGTAGTTGCAAGAGCAGCAATCCTCGCAGAAGGCGATGCCGCCAAGCGCGAAGATATTATCTTCCTGGAAGCTTTGCCTTTGTTTCCTCACCCGGCAAGTTCTTAAAGACAGGTTTCGCAATTTTTAAAAATCATTATTGTACGTAAAGCCTCAGAGCACTTTCTCTGAGGCTTTTTTCGTTTGCTATATAATTTCGCCTAACCAAACATCTCCAACTTTAACTTTATAAACAGTATTCTCACCGCTACTAAATTTTACAGACTCGTACTTGTATGCTTTGTTTTTTATAGCTTCAATATCCTTAGCCGTCCTGAATATTATATTTGTTTCGTCCCTATTTTTTTGCGGTATTGCCCAGGTGTCTCCCCCATTTTTTGCTTAAACAACGTACAGAAATAAGCCTCATTTATAATGCCCACCTTGTCGGACAATTCTTGATTCGTGTAATTATTGTATTTGATCAGCTCTGCGGCCAATTCCACTTTTTTCCGATTGATGAAATCGACCAGGCTTTCCTTCATTTCTCGTTTAAATAAACTGCTAAAATAAGCTGGCGCCAGATTCACCTGTTCAGCAATCACTTGCAATGACAGACGGTTAGCCAAATTATGCTCGATATAAGAGACTGCCTTGGCAATCTCCACTCTTTCCGGCAGCTCCTTCACTTGGAGATACCTCTCCATGTGGCTGAAAAGAAATTCCATTTGTTCGTCCAATGACATGAAATCCAGCAATGCTTCATCCAGCTCGACTAAATTATTGTTCCATTTCGAAAGTCTAATGTTTGCGGCGCGTAAGAACTTTTTAAGCCATCCTGTCAGTTCATGGCGCTGAATCCGTTCTTTTCTGGCCTTATCTTTGAATATTTCTAACTTCGCTCTAATATCTTTAAAGTCCATTTCTCTGTGGACCATGGCCAACAGTTCCCCTAGCTGCTCATGCAGCAACTGAGCATTGCCTGCAATCGTCGTCCTCTCAAGCACAGATGGGGTAATAATGCTCTCCGGCTTCTCGTAATATTGCAGTCTGCTAGTCTCCATGGCTTGCGCGTAGGCCGAAGTAACCTTTGACCACCCTTTGTGGGGACGGCTGAACCCAACGGATACACTTTGCTTCAAATAAGTGGATACGTTGCTGACTATCGCTTCTCCAACGTTTCTATACTTCTGCTCCATAGCCATTTGACTAAACAAATTAGACCATTGTACAAAAGCGATAAACCGATGTTGTTCTATTTCAAATGCTAATCCTTTGCCATGCAGCTGTATTGTTTCCTCGACTACGTTCAAGATGCCGTATTTCAGAATGCTCTGTTCAGATAAAGGATATTTATTAATAAAATCAACAAAATAGTTCATTTCTATCAATATACAGCAGTAATCTACCTGAAATATATTCATATCGAAGCCAACCGAAGCCAGGTTGACCTGCGTCGCTGCAATCTGTCCGCGGAACAGCTCCCGAAAAAATTGTTTGTAGATGCGATACCGATTTTCCGAAATAGACATATTCAAGCTGCGTAGCCGCTCGTCCTTGCTGCGAACTGTTAAAAGTTCAGAAGACGCTTTTTCCATCGCCCGAAGCAAATCCGCTTCATTCAACGGCACCTTCACGATATATTCGAGAACATCAAGCTGTATGGCCCGTTTGGCATAATCAAAATCGGAATATGCTGTCAATATAATAAATTTAGCCTGCGGCAGAATGATCTTCATTTGCTCAATCATTGCGATCCCGTCCATACCCGGCATGCGAATATCCGTTATAATAATTTCCGGCTTCAGACTGGCCGCCATTTCCAGGCCTTCTTGTCCTGAGAATGCTTTGCCAATCAAACGGAATGGGCTGTCCGTGGCGGACAAGTCGTCAAAAAACATGGTCAGCCGCTGAATCATCAGCTCCTCATCATCTACTATCAGACAATGCACATCGTCCACTTTAAGCACCCCTCTTGAGCAAATTCGTATGATTATGACCCTTTCTCCGCCGGGAAAATCGCTCTCACAACAGTCCCTTCCCCTAACACGCCGCTAATGCGCAATCCGTACTGTTCCCCATAGTTAAGCTGAATTCTCGCATGTATATTCGCAAGGCCAATGCGCTTCCTTTGATCTGAATCCGTTTCTTCTTTGGATAGTAATAATCCCCCCATATCTTCCTCGCTGATCCCGATTCCTTTATCCCGGACTTCAATGACTACATTCTGCTCCTCGCAATACGCGCGAATATGAACTTCTCCTTCCACTTGCCCGCCTCTGTATCCATGAAAGATACTGTTCTCCACAATCGGCTGCAAAAACATACGAAACACTTTAAAGGATAATAGGCTCTCCTCTATTTGCTCCACAAGCTTAAACTCGCGATTGTAGCGAATGTTTTGGATGGATAGATAGTCCCTGGCATTGCGCAGCTCATCGAGCAGCGGCACCTTATGAGAAGGGTCCTTTATTCCATATTCCAAAATCGCGATTAACGAACCAATAACCGGATCCACTTTATCCGTTTGCCCCAAGCGCACCACATTGCTAATCGCTCCAAGTGTATTGTACAGGAAGTGAGGGTTGATCTGTGATTGCAGCACTTGAATCTCCAGTTTTTTCTGTTGTTCTGTCTGCTCCTTTACACGATTGAAGAGCTCTGAAATTTGACGAAGCATACTATCAAACTTTTGCGACAAATAACCGAATTCATCCTTGCGGTTCAACGACATCTGAACTTCCAGATTGCCATGCTCAATTCGCCTCATTTGCTGGGTCAAAAAAAGGACAGGCTTCCGGATATAACGGGTTATCATAAATGCGACGACTAAACTTAAAATCAGGCCAAGTAAAAATAAACGAATAAAATGCTGATTGATTTGCTCTAAGGTTTGCATAAGCCTGGATCCGTCGCTCACTGCTGTCAGCAGCCAATTAAACTCCGAAGCATACTTTTTTATAATAAGATCTTCCGCACCAGTTTCATTACTGTTAAACCATCGGCTGTCAGGATGCGAAATAATATCCTCTATAGGAATATTGAGTATTTGGCCAGATTCCCTGATTTTATCCGTATCTTGTCTGGACGAGGCAAGTATGCCGCCTCCGATATCGATTATGTAGAGTTGCAGCTTCTCCTCCTCGTGAATCTGAAGCAGCTTTCTCTCCAATTCTCGGAAATTAAGATCAACCGCAATGACCAAAGAAGAGTTGGATTTGGCCACACGAGACATCGTAACCGTCCAGCCGGAGAAACGATTGTAATAGGGTTCACTTACCGAAGTCGAATAGAGCTTCTCTCGCGTCGAATTATAAATCTGTTCAAGCTCCGGCATCGGATCATTCACAACACGAGTAATTGTGCGACCGCCGATGATGCTGAAATCCTTCTCGATTACATAAACGTTGGAGATCGCTTGCAAATTCATATCATAGAGTGAATCCAGATATTTGCCCAGTTGCAGTTCGTTGTTAGCGTTCGAATCGATGAATGATTCCACCGAATACAAAATCGTATTCATGGATGAGAAGGTTAAAGTCAAATACTCATTCGTCTTCAATAATATTTGATTGATAAATTCCTGATCCCGTTCGCTTGCCTGGTTTCTTACGAAATTAGATGATAGATGACTTATGATCGCGACACATAAAAAAGCGAAGGTTAAGCAGATAATGAATAATTTGAAAGTTAAGCTACCCATACGTTTCATAAGGATCAGTCCTCGAACAGCTCGTTTTATGTTTATTCGGAAAAACGGCGAGAGTAATCGCTCTCGCCGTAATCGCCGCTAGTTCAGCAAACCTTGTTCCTTGAATTGTTCCATTGCTCCAGCCAGATATTCCTGAAGCTTATATGTGCTTTCCAAAGTAGACACATATTTATCCCAGTTGCTGATCGGCTCGCTTCCATAAATAAATTTTAACAATGTTTCATTTACATACTTCATTCGATCTTCATACAGAGTGTCGGACTCCTTCGGAACCAGGTACACGCTCGGTAATGGAGGAATGCTATGATCAAGATTTGTTTGATGCGCAGCACCTGTAAACTCTAATTTATTAAAGTTATAATACAATGCGTCATGAGCGCCGCGATTCAATTTGTAATGCGTATTCCAGCCGTATTGTGAAATAACTTCCTGTTCAGGCCTATGGCGAATAATCTCTTTGTTGCTGCCGTAATCCCAGAAAACTCCCTTCGTTCCATATGCGAAATAAGGATACGCCTCTTTATCAGTATACCAGTATTCCAGCAATGCCAATATACGCTCTACCTTGCCCGGTTCCTTCGCGGCATTTGCCGATATTCCCCAAAGATTGCTTTGGAAAGCGAGCTCTCCCAAAATTTGCTTGCCATCCGGCCCTTTCACTGGAGGAATCGAAACCCAGTCTGCATCCCCGCTTATTTCAATCATCTTCGTCGGGTTATCCATCATTCTCCAATCACCTACAATCACGCCAAGCTTTCCTCTATTGATTTTATCGCCGCGCGGTCCTGCGTCGGAAGTCGTCACCCAGTCGGGATCAATCAGCTTTTCATTCACCATCCGGTTAATGAAAGTTACCGCTTCCTTCATCCGTGGATCAGTGTTATGGTATACAAGCTCGCCATTTACAATGTCAATCTTATGCGGATTTACGCCGAATAGCCACATCACCGCATCCAAACCCAGCTTCAATGACGGATTGGCAATATTACCATCCTTAGGCACCCCGGCAAAGAAACCATACGTATCATTCTGACCGTTTTGATCCGGGTCATTATAAGTAAAGGCTTTCATAACATCCAACAGCTCTTCCGTTGTTGTCGGAATCGGCAGCTTTAATTGATCCAGCCAATCTTTACGAATCCACCAGCCGTTAATTCCGCTTACAAGCTCAAGCCCTGGCGTACCGATTGTCGCTCCTTTATGCTTAAGAGCACCCCATTGATCTTCCGTGAAAAACTCTTTAAGCTTCGGAAAATTATTCAAATATTCATCAATCGGAATAAGCAGCCCTTCTTCATAAAATTTAATCGCTTGAGCGCGATCATTAAAGAACATAATGTCCGGCGTTTGCCCGGAAGCAAGCAATGAATTCAACTTTGCATCTGTCTCGCCTACAGGCGGAATCGTCATCTGAAGGTCGATATTAACAGCTTCTTCCAACATGATTCGTTGCTCGTCATCATTGCGGGGAGGAAGAGCGTCTGCTCCCCAGGTTCCTCCATTAAACATACTAATGGTCATTTTCTTCTCAAAAGGGTTCGTTGTGGCCGGTTGATCGCTGCCTTCCTTATTGCCTGGCGACGAATTCGATGCGCCGGGCGTGTTTGCCGGTTTGTTAGAGTTATTGGAACTGCATGCTCCCAACACCAGAATCAGACAGACCAAAACTAAAATTAGTCCTTTCCACTGCTTCATTTTCCTCATTGTTCGACCTCTCCTCTTTCATATCTTAATTATATTGATAGGGTCTCCCCCAGATCAACCTTTAACTGCTCCTAAGGTAGCGCCTTGAGTAAAATATTTTTGCACGAAAGGATATACAACAAGAATAGGCAATGTTGTAGATATAACTGCAGCCATCTTAAAAGCCAGCTTACCAACGGTGTCGTTCGTTTCAATCGCCTCTACAAACAGCGATTCCACAGAGAGCAATATGTTTCTAAGCACGACTTGCAGCGGGAATAAATCCGGATTATTCAAATACATAACCCCGTCGAAATAACTGTTCCAATGATATACGGCGTAGAATAAGCCCACCGTGGCCATTACTGGCAGCGTCAACGGAAACACGATTTTAGACATCGTTTGCAACTCGCCGGCGCCATCCACCTTGGCAGATTCCTCAATCTCCGGCGGCAGCTGCTCGAAGAAGCTTCTCATAATAATAATGTTGAATGCGCCGATAATTCCCGGCATAATAAGCGCCCATACCGTATCCAGCAGACCTATGCTTTGCACTACGAGATAGGTTGGAATCAGGCCTCCGTTGAACAACATTGTGAATACAATATAAAACATAAATATTGACCGCCCTGGAAGCATTTTTCTAGAAAGCGGATAGGCCGTTATGAACGTCACTACAAGACCGAGAGTCGTTCCGATAATCGTACGAAACAAAGTGATCTGATAAGCTTTTATTAATGCAGCGCCGGAAAATAAGCGTTTATATGCATCAAACGTAACTTGATCTGGAAACCATACAATTCCTTTGCGAATTAGCTCTGTTTCTGTCGTAAGCGATACGACTACAACATAATAAAACGGGAACAAGCACACGAGTGCTATAACGAAGAGAACAACGTAGTTTATCGACTTCGCCATTTTTTCACCTTTCGAAAGGTATTCCATCTGCTCACCCCACCATAAACGTAATACTAGAATATTTGACCATCAAACTTTTTGGCCACTTGATTGGCAATAACTACAAGCACCAGACCGATAATAGATTTAAAGAAACCAACTGCTGTTGCAAGCCCCATCTGCAATCGTTGAATGCCCTCCCGATATACCCAGGTGTCGATGATATCAATCTTCTCGCTGTTGAACGAGTTGGCGAGCATGAAGATTTGATCGAAGCCGGCATCCAGAATGTGGCTCAAACGAATAATTAACATAATGATAATAACGTTGCGGATACCAGGCAAAGTAACATGCCAAATTTGCCTCCACTTCGATGCGCCGTCAATGCGGGCTGCCTCGTACAAGCTGGGATCGATGCCGGACAGCGCCGCCAAGTAAAGGATGGCCCCCCAGCCAATATCTCGCCATATATCAGATGCGACCACTATAAATCTTGCCCACTCGGGAGCCGTCAGAAAGTCGATGGTCCCAAAACCAAAGCCTTTGAGCAACACATTGACAAAACCTTCTCCGGGCGACAATAGCGAGACCATTAAGCCATAGATGATGACCCAGGACAAAAAATGCGGTAAATAAGTAATTGTTTGAACAGATCTCTTCAACCATTTTCGAGAAACTTCATTCAACATTAATGCCAAAATGATTGGCGCCGTAAATCCGAAAAGCAGCTTATATAAAGAAATAAGCACCGTATTTTCAATTAAATTCCAGAAATAAACGCCTTCTATAAATCTTTGAAAATTTCCGAGCCCGATCCACGGACTGTCCCAAAATCCTAGCACCACGTTATATTTTTTGAATGCCAGTATTAATCCGAACATCGGAATATATTTGAATATGAAAAAATAAATCAAGCCTGGCAGCAACAGCAAGTACATCACTTTATGCCGCCTAACGTTTCTCATGGCTTTAAGCGCTAACCCCGGTTTGGCCTTCTGAGTATTGACCGCTTCTGCTAGGTTCATCCCCTGCACCTCTCTTTGTTTTATATCACTATCATAACGATTCCGGGATTGTCATATTTCTCAACTTTATCGATGTTTTTTCAAAATTTTTAGAAATTTAGTTTGTTCGATTGCCCGGACTATGACATGATTCATAGAATAAGGAGGTTCTCCACGGTCGGATAACATAATCGTTAAGTCCAAATCTTTGCGCTCAAGCAGCTTGCGGTATGCTTCCGCAATTTCCAGACGCAGATCGGAATGGCGTTCGCCAATTCGCGCCAAAGCCATGACGGAGAATGAGATGTATTGAAAATAAACCTCCGCTTGCTTTGTTTCGCTCGGTAATTCCAGTATGCCGTATAGTTCTTCCACTGCTGCTCTATTCGCCAACATTCCTAATAGAAAAATAGCTGCATAGCCTCGCGCATAGTTGCTTCTATGCGGCACAAACGAATCATGCTCGCGAACCATCCGGCGCAGTAATGGAGCCGCCGCCTCATCCCCTGTCATAGCAAGCGCGAAAACGCTATGTCTGCCAAGATGCTCCTCCGGCTCTTCCTCCATCCATTGCTTCAGTTGCGGACGCATGCTGTCTCCGAGTACCGTCGCCGACCAGATCGCCAGACCCGGCTTTGCACTGGCCAATCCTTGCCTGATCTCATCCGGATCGGTGAGCCATTGCACGACCAGATGCGTTGCGTCGTCCTGGGAATAGGCTTCTTTCATCTGCACATGCTCACTTCGCGTAAGGCAGCCTGTTTCTTCAAGAAGATCCAGTAATTTCGTGTAAGAAACCTGTTTCAAGGGTACTTGCTCTTTAATTGATAAGTAAGCGATGGCGGCAGCGGCTTCGCCAGACTTCTGCATATCCCGCTTCATCCGTACACACGCGGCAATATCATGATCGACTGCCATGCATCTGCCCGCAACCAACAGCCCTTCAATCCCCTTCGGAATTAAAGCGCCTAGCGGAATCGGTACCTTGAAGTTGTAACCCAACATACCGCTTACCACAATCCATTGTTGCTGGAGTTCACTTTCGAATGCGACGTCCTTGCTGTGATTGTCCAGGTTGGCATATGCAAAAAATAACGGTTGTGCGGTATGCTTGCCCTTTATATAATCGGCGAATGTGACATTCTCTTCCCCTTCAATAAATCGTCCTTCTCGGATGCCAAGCATTGGCGAAGTACGCAGCAGCCGGCTCTCCTCTTCATAAACGTCTCTTAAATGCGTAGGAGCAGTCGCTGATTCAAGAATGGCTCGCGACAGATCTTGCGGATCTCCCTGATTGACATAGCCTGAATCCACATGCCCATACCGTACGCGCCCATTATCGATATAAACCCATACATTGGAATAGGGCTGCGCTTGCCCTTCAAATTCGCGTCCCCGCTTGAAGCGGCCCCCCGCAAGCCCGCTGACCTCTGCTTCGCTGGTACAATCTATTACAATCTTCGATTCTGCGACAAACCGGCCTTCGGCGGATATCCACTCAATTCCGCATAGCTTGTTTCCGCGTATAAGCGCGCCTATGACCGTGCTTCCATAACGAATATCGACACCGGCCTTGGCCGCTTCTTGTTCCATCACGGCAAGCTTGGCTTCCCCGTTCACGCCGACGGCTGGAGTAAAGCAGCCCCTTTGCAGCGTTTGCGCCTGAGCATCCAGTTGTTCGTAAAGGCCGCCTTTTGAGCCGAAATAATATGTCCAGACGGCTCCGACTGTTCCCGTGCCCCCCATCCCGTGCAGCCGCTCTATTGCAAGCACCTTTAATCCTTTGCGCGCTGCCGCTATCGCCGCTATGGCGCCTGCAGTGCCCAAACCGGCAATAATGACATCGTAGCAGCCAATCAGCTTACCGGTGAAAGGTTCCTTTCTAATCATGCCATCATACTGTCTACAGATTTCCATTTTCGTTATCCACCCCCAAGCTTCGATATACAAAACCATGCTCCATAGCCAGCAACGGATGATCATACCCGGCAGACGGGAGCCAATGCCAACACTCGCCTAACTGGCGGGCTCCAACCGGTACTCGATACTCAAGTTCAGTCGCTGTTGCGGCAATCGTCCACGGTTGCAGCGAAGCGGGCCGCGATGCCCAAAACCGTACCAGAGCATCTCGCGCAGCAAGCCAATCCTCTTCGGGGGCTATCCGCCATTTAAGGATGTGTTCCGAAGCAAACCTCCCTTGAACCAATTCCACGGAAGGGTGCTCGAGTGAAGGAAGCGCAAGTTCGGGATCATTGGCCAAAATATAGGCGTTCAAGCTTCTCGCTACAGATTCCAAACGCTCACCCGGGCAAGTCGCCCGCCGTGATGTCGTATCCAAAATATTAGATACTGTAAACACCTGCCAACCCGCCGCATTACATATCGTTACCTCGTAACCCCGCTCATGGGGCTTAACCGCAACGATTTCGGTCAACAGCAATATTGAAGCTTGCGCATCCAGCAGCTTCCGGCACAATACCGGATGAAGAGCCGGAAGATGAAGCGGTCCTCCCGCAGGCTCGATCAAATTACGGGCGACAAGTTCCTCGTTTATATTTCTTCCGAAATGAGTACTGAGTGACAAGCTTCCCGGTTGGCCCGGGTTAATGGCCTCGATATACTCTCCGCCCACCATTGCTGTCCGCTCCACAATGAGCGCATTGTCTGGCGAAGCGAGCAGCGCGCCTACCCCGCTGAATGTAGCTCCACAGATCAATGTGTTATAATGTCGATCCTTATCTTGTATCATGTTTTTCCTCTCCTAACCTGATTCACTCAATCTTGGCATCAAGGCACGGGTACTTACCGGTTGAAAAAAAGCAACCCTGCCTCGATGACCGACGTGACGTTGCACAGACGTTCATCGAGCAGGGATATGCGGTTGCTTGTTATTCCGATCGATTCCAATTCAATGCAAGCGGATTTAAGCCTTCAAGCGTTTCCAGTACTTCCCTGCGCAAAAGATCGTCGATCGGCGCATTCGGATTGCGGACATACGCCGATTCGATAACGCCTCCCGCCTTAAGTACTTCTTTATGTACTGCCATCGCGTAGCCACCGGCTATCGTCCCAATGCGAATGAACGGAAGATATTTGTAAAACAGCTCCCTCGCCGCTTCATGCTGTCCCGCCGTGAACAGTTGATAAATTTGTACACAAGCGTCAGGGAATTCGCATGCCGGCATAATCCCCTTCGCGCCACGGCATAATTCTTCATAGTAATACATACCATTCAATCCGCCGAAGACAGTTAAGCGCCCTTCGGATTGTTCAATCACTTCCGTTATTTTGACAGTTGTCGGCGGCGCTTCCACCTTCACATACGTAATGTTTTCAAAAGACTTCGCGAGCTGAACCATCGTACCGACCGGAATACTGACCCCACTGGCAATTGGCGCATCCTGCAGCATGATCGGAATGTCCACTGCTTGCGAGATTGCGGCAAAATATTCAAACATCCGTTTGCCATCCGGCTTAATCATATACGGCGGGAGCACCATAAGCGCGTCCGCGCCAGCCCGCTGCGCCCATTTGCTCAGTTGAACCGCACCCTCAAGACCTGTATGTCCGCTTCCGAATACGAGCGGAACTTTCCCCTTTACCTCATCCACGACAACTTCAGCAATGAACTCCCGTTCTTTATCGAGCAAGGCATACATCTCGCTCGCATTGCCGAACAGCGCAATTCCGTCCACCTTGGCCGCTAGTTGGAAACGCACCAGCTCGCGCAAACTGCGTTCATCAACTTCTCCAGTACTGGTGAAAGGTGTTGCCAAAATCGGGTATACACCCTCTAATTTGATCTGTGTATGTTTCATCCCCATCTCATCTCCCTACTTCACAGTAAATTGTTCAGTTACAAACTTCATTAAGGAAGGCTCGTCTATCTCCACGCCTAATCCCGGATCATCTGGAACAATACATTCGCCATTTTCAAATTTGTATGATGCCGTAGAATATAGTTCACTTGTCTTCAGTCCATTGGGCTGGTATTCATAGATCAGGAAATTGGAAATAGCAGCAGATATATGAATCGAAGCCGCATGGCCAATCGCCTGATGTACACTTAAATGCGGACCGAACTTCACATGATGGGCTTCCGCCAGATGGGCGATGCGCATCATCTCCGTAATGCCATTCCTCCCGATATCCGGCTGTACAATTTCAGCGGCGCCGCTCGAGATCCACTCTTGAAACGTATATATCGTGCGCAGCGGTTCTCCTACTGCTATAGCCACATCTACTGCCTCGGCCAGTTTGCGGTGGCCCGACAGATCCTCGAATGTAATCGGTGTCTCGAAAAATATCGCATCCAGTTCACCTAGGGCCCGTCCCAGCGTGTAAGCTTCCGTATGAGTCAGCTTGCCGTGCGCATCGTACATCAGATCCACTTCATCGGCCCCGTACTTGCCCCGCACAGCTTGCAGCACCTTCAAATCTGCAGGAGCGCCTTGGCCAAAGCTGTGGATTTTGAACGCATTGAAGCCTTGACCCATCAACCGATCAATATGCTCCAGCTTCTCTGCCGCACCCGCTCCCGGAACGCTGGAGCAATAGCATCTCAGCTTGTCGCGATATTTGCCGCCCAGCAACATATATACAGGCAGGCCCAGCATCTTGCCCTTCATGTCCCAGAAAGCGATGTCAAGCCCTGCCATTGCATCGACCAGATATCCGCCCGTGTAACCTCGCTCGCGCAGCGTATCCAGCATCCTGTCCCAAAGAACCTGGTTATTCATTGGATTTTCGCCCAATACCAACGGCGCCAGATGATATTTCAAAATCGAGGCTACCACCTCAGGATGGGTAGGAGCCAAAATCTCTCCCCAGCCTACAATGCCTTCGTCGGATGTCAGCTTGACGAACACGGTCTCCATGTTCGTGGAATATACACACGATCGTCTGCCTTCATTAATAAAGTAAGACTCCGTAATAAAGCTTCGATTACTTCTATCGACGGGACCGCTGGGCGGGATTTTCACTACATAAACATCAACACTAACGATTTTCAATTTACTGCCTCCTCGTCCATGCGCTTCGCAGTTATAGTCCAATTCAAACGCTTCTTTCCATAGGGTGCCAATTCCATAACTCCCGTCTCCGCTGGCGGCAATGAAAGATTAAAAGCGTTAGGTACACATGTATGGGGCTCCAGCGAGACGGCTTCCCCCCAATCAGGGAAAAAAAGCACTAGCTTGGAAAAACAACGGTCCACCTCAAAAGCAATATTCACCTTCCTTGCCCGATCGGCAATACGGCATACATATGCAGAGGGAGACGGAGCGCCTTTCTCCAAGCAGTCCGGCGACCCCACATCGCCTTCGCCGCATTCCAGAAAGAATAACCTTCCCTCCACCTGGCTCCAAGCGGTTCCCTCTTTCAGCTGCTCTGCCGTGGCACGATCTGTTGAAAGAGCGAGCGCATGCCCCGATTGATCTTTATCCCACTCCGCACGGGCAGGAATTTGCAAGCTCACTTGTTCCTTGCTTCCGAGCGTCTGGAAGTAAGGATGGAAGCCAAGCGCGAATGGTGCGTAACGCTTGCCGTCATTTTGGATACACGCCTCCATAGATAACACTCCATCAAGCAACGTGTAGGTCAGGATATAGGTTAAAGCTTGCGGGAAGTATGCGAAACGCTCTGGATCATCCCGATAAGAATAGCTGGCCTGGATATACGCCCCCCTCTCATGATCCGCGCCAATCTGTTGCATTTTCCAAGGCAGCCTGCAAATCTCCCCATGCAGATGATGGGCCCCTCTATTGAGCGGAAGCTGGTAGCGCACCCCGCGGTGCTCGAAAACGCCATTTTCCGTCGAACCCGGCAAGCTCAATATCGGAATTCCATAACGAGTAGGCCGTTCCCGAAGTGCTGCAAGCGACGGCGGGGAAAGGATTAGCTGTTGCCCCTGCCATATAAATCGCATGACGTTCATGCCGCAGGATGCCACAATCTCAACTAAACTCACAGTCGTCCTATCGCGCAATTGATAAACGGTTTCGCCATCCTGTTCATACCGATTCCATTCATACCGCTGAGCGCTGTTCAAGCTTCAATCCCCTCCAAGCGATATTCGCCCTTCTTCCAGCGTTCGCGCAAATCCGGGCGAATGAGGGCAGTCGGATTGAGCAGCGACAACCCGCCGTCAACGACGAGATTGATTCCTGTAATAAAAGCGGACAGCTCGGAAGACAGAAACAGAGCGGCGTTTGCAATATCATTCGGACGCCCGGTGCGCCCTATCGGATAGCAATCCACCTCCAGCTTATATTTGGGGTCGTTCATTCTCGCCTGAATTTGTTCTTCTGAGCCTGTCCTTCCCGGGGATATACAGTTTGCTCTAATACCATATGCCGCTGCTTCAAGCGCCAATTGCTGGGTGAACGCAATGATCGCGCTCTTCGCCGCCGAATAGACCGGGAAACCAGGCACCATGCGAATGGCATTAATCGAAGACATATTTACAATAACCGGAGCGCACGACTGCTTGAGAAGCGGCAAAGCGTATTGGCTGCATAAGTAAACGGAAGTCAAATTCAGACTTAACATCGTGTTCCACTCCTGCAGTGTCAGCTCTTCAATCTTCTTCCCTCTTGTGACACCGGCATTATTGATTAAAATATCGAGCCGATCAAGCCCCTCCATAACCCGCTTTACGGCGTCCTCGTCCGTCACATCCAACAGAACAGCTTCTATCCCGGAATAACTTTCGCCGAGCGTGTCTGCGACTGCTTTTAATTTCCGCTCATCCACATCGGCGATGACTACCTCGCAGCCTTGCTTGACGAACAGCTCGGCAATCGCCGAGCCTAAAATCCCTGCCGCTCCGGTGATCAAAGCTTTCTTGCCATTCAACAACATATATAGCCACTCCTCAGGATTCGCGAATAGACGAAGAGGAAGAAACCGTACGGCCGATCGAAAGGTGTCGATTAATTGTGGATAGGGCAACAAGCAATAGAAAGGGGTGCCACTGCGATCAAGATTGGGATTCCGACCGCTGTTCGCTTCTCCATTCCCATTCTTGCTCTCCGTTCCCCTTTCTCATTGCTTATCAATCGTTGCCCACAATTAATCGACAGTCTCGATCGGCTTACTAAATCGGTTCCCAGACTTCCTCAATCGTCGTTCCTCTCAACACTTTCCTTATAACGGTATTGCTAAAGCTCTAACGATGATGGCGATTGCCTCGGCTCGCGTCGCTTTCCCGCTTGGGCGGAAGCTGCCATCAGGATACCCCTTTGCAATGCCTTGTTCCGCTGCCCATGCTACGGCAGCTTGAGCCCATGAAGATATGTTGGCAGCATCCGTAAACGTTGCCCGCACTTGATTTGCCTCAGGAATCTTATGCAACCGCATGATTATGACCATCATCTGCTCTCGCGTAATACTGTCGTCCGGACCGAACCTTGACGTACTTAATCCGTTAATAATGTTATTTGCCAAAGCTGCGTTGATGGCAGGCTGCGCCCAGTGGCCGGTAATATCATCGAATTGCCCGGGGCTCGCACCATCCAGCTTGAAGATGCGGACAATCATGGTGACGAACTCCGCCCGGGTCATACGCTGGTCAGGTCTGAAAGTATTGTCTGGATACCCCTTGATTAAGGATTGTCCAGCCAATTCTTTAACCTCTTTCTCCGACCAATGTCCTGCTAGATCAATAAATTCTACCGGCTGCTCCGTATGCGACGGACCAGGAGTTGGCGTTACTTCCGGGCTCGGCGTGTGAGTCGGGCCAGGTGTTGGTGTTGCTTCCGGCGCCGGCGTCGACGTATGAGGCGGCTGCGTCACAACCGGAGCGTTGTACACCCGGAAGCGCCGAGACGTCATACTGGTTTCATTGCCTAGAAGATCCGCCGACTGAATATGCAAATACCAGTCTCCGTTTGTTCCGCTAACAGTCAGTTCCTCGTCGCTGGCGAAGGACTGCCAGTTGGCGTTTGCGTCCGGCGCATTTGAGCCGGTCGTCCAAATATAGCGCAACGTGCCGGGAGCAACTCCGCTGCCAGAATCCATAATCGTCACAGCCGTCGTTGGCTTGGAAACCGTTGTTTCGCTGCCATCCGGCGAGAACTCAACGACTGGCCCGGTCCTATCGAGCATGAAGCGTTGCGAATGGGCATGAACTATTTTTCCCATAATATCTGTCGTGCGAACATGCAGGAACCTCTCCCCTTCGCCTTCAGATATCTCCAAGGTTGCGTCATTTGTGAACGACTGCCAGCTCACCTCTGCCTCTTGCAATGTCTCATGCGGCGACCACACATACTCTAGAGTCGAACCGCCGCGCTCGACATGAACCACTGCCGCTGCGGAACGTTGCCAGGACTCATTTCCATTTGGGCTGAAGGCGATGCTAGGCGAAATATTGACGAAATTGTGGAGTTGCGCTGCGGCATAAGCCTCTGCCGATGATTCCGAATAGCCGAAGACGGTTAACCCCTGAGGATTGCTCGTGAATAACCCTTCGCCTAAGATGGTGTCTGTGCCGCCGATAACCACTTTCGTCAGCGCATTCAAGCGAAAAGCAGCATCATCAATACGCGCAACACTGCCCGGAATCGTGACACTTGACAACTGATTGTCCCGGAAAGCCGAATGTCCAATGTGAGTCACGCCCTCAGGAATGCTGACTTCGATCAATTTCTTATTCTGGAATGCGGAATTGCCTATCCTTGTCACCGGCAAACCTGCAATCGTGCCGGGAATATGTGCAATCCTTGTGCCCAGAAATCTTGTAATAGTGACGGTCTGCTCAGCCGGGTCGATTGTATATTCAAATTCGTCCTTCATCAACGCTTCACTGTTCCGCCATGTCCCGCCCAATTCGGGATGCAGGGTGAACCAGAAATTATTGTCGGAGGCCTCATACACCGCGCGCGCCACGCGCGAGGTAGGCCGAACGATCAAAATATAATTGCTGCCGCTGCTCTCAGCGCCCACTATCATCGTGTCCAACGGAAGAATAGTGCCGTTCGCTTTATTCTGAATCTCCCCGGAAAGGCGGTAACCGTTCAGCATCTTGGGCATGGTCAGCGTGAAAGGCAGGGAACTTTTAGGTACAGCAATACGCAATAGATTCAATGAAGGGTTCTGCCCAATAATATTCGCCCCGAATTGAATTGGCTCAGCCAAATTCAATTCCGGCACAACCAGCTCAAGATCCAGCGAGTATTCCGTCAATTTGTAATTTTTCCGCGGCACCTCATCTGTCGCCTTAACGACTAGAACAGCCTCGCCATTTGTCCTGACTTCAGTAGCTATAATTGCTGAATCCAGATTCAGAACGGTCTGGTCCGTCAAACTGGAAATCGTGCCCGCTAAATGATAGCCGACCAAACTGTCGGTAGAAATCTCGAATGGAAAATCGCTCTGTCTAACGACAATCCGAATCGTATTGTTAGTTATGTTTTCTCCCATATTGACGACTGTAATCGGATACTGATCCCGATCAAAGCTGATCATCGAGTGCGGCATCGCTACCTCCAGGAGAATGTCATAGTCCGCATAGGTGCCCAGCGGTAACTGAGCGTTCCCTTCCACAACCACGACCATCGTCCTGTTCGTCCTCATTTCATTGCCTACAACTTTACTGTTAAGGGTCATGGAAAGGCCATTCGTACGATTTCTAAAGCTCGCTTTGACTGGCAAACCCGCGAGAGAATTTTCTGTAGCCACATACGGATAAAAATCCTCTATTGCCACGACAAACCGATGCGTATTCGAACTCGGATTGTTGCCTGTCTGCATCACCCAGCTTCTAATATTTACACCGTCGGTTGCAGGCTCCTCACCTATTGTTATTCCAGACTGGCTAAAGCTGTTAACTTTCAATGTGCCGCCGCCCATCGCTTCAGCCGCTCCAGCCAAATTCTCCGCCGTCAGCTCATACTCGAATGCAGCGTTCGGATCGTCAACTTTAATCAAAAACTCAAAAGGATAGCTGTCCTTTGTAACCGTACGAGTTTCTTCGCCAATGTTATAAGTCATTGTAAGCTTGCTCGTTGTTTTATCCATATCTGTGATGTACACATAAGCATGATAGCTGTCAGGGGAAACTTGAAGCACATAGCCCTTCCCTCTAGTATGCTCAGATACCGTATCTTCCGTTTTATCGGAAAACTCGTAATCGGTATTGGCATAAACAGGCGTCTTCACTGTAGCCAGACCGTTCAATACAACCGACATAATCCCTTTAGACGGAATAGTTAAATTGAACTCACCATTGACAACTTCAATGCTGGACTGATGGCCTTGTGCATCGTACACTGTTGCGGTACCCGTATAGCTGGAATCCGGGTCTACCTTCTCTCCAAGCTTGATCGTTTCCGTCAGGTCGCGATTCCCTTCATTCATCAAGGCAACGCCTAGTACGCCTTCTTTCCTGGCTGCAATATAGTCGATCTCAACACTGTTCGGCTCTACAATACCGCGGTCAAGCCATAGCCACATCTCATCTTGATCGTAGAACTTGCCGGGCGCATGCCCATATTGATTCGAGATAAAATACGCATAACCCGACTGGTACAAAGACGGAAATGCGATCTGCTGCTCCGACTTGGCCCAGGCGCTGTTAATTAAAAATTCCTCTAGCATCGTAATAAATACAGGGATGTGATGCCAATACACAGAGGTATAATCCGGTCCTGCATACGGATAATTTTCCTTCATCTGATGATAGATTATCCGATCCTGGTAATAGCCAGCGTAATTTCCGAAACGTCCGAGAATTGCGCTTCTGGCCATCGTATTAAAATAGTCGTCGCCTGTGTACTCCGCCAGCCGAATTAGATTGCCGGCCCAATTGTTCATCGTAATGACATTGCCATGCCCAGGCGTCCCAGCATGCTCCGTCCCCATGCCAGCGCGCGAGCTGACCCAGCTCGGTGCAGTTTCTTCCTGTATGGCGGGACCAGAAATTTGAGGCGGATTGGCCTGGCCGTCCGGGTTGCCGAGACGCCATTGCCGATCTCCGTGCCACCAGAATGTATAATTGTCTGCAAAGAGCATGCGGTCCCCGGTTTCGGGAAGAACGGTGTATTCCGTTTCCATCAGGTCGCCATGATAGCCTGTCGTCCATAGACCCGTCATTAGCAAATGGGCGTTTTCTTCTGCAGCATCAAGGAATCGCTGCTCCCCCGTAATTTCGTAAGCACTTAACAACGTCGCTACCATCGGAATGTAATCCCCGTATACAAAACCGTCTATGAATCTTTTTTCGCGATTCGCTCCTGTATTGGGATGGTTCTGGATATAATGATCCGCCAATTCGATTACTTTATCGCGGTACCGTTCATCGCCGGTATACTTATAGAGCGCGCCCTGATCGGTCACGCCTGCGAAGTTCGGCCCCTGCGACGCGAAATTAAGCGCATAATCCAGCAAATATGGAACGCGGCCTTGTGTCATCTCGTACAAGCCGCTAAACACCGCGGTTGAATATTGTCTGACGGGCCCTCCCATTGGCGTCGGCAAAACGCTGGAATAATTTGCCCCGCCTTGGCTGTCGGTAATTTTATAATGCGAATTCAAACGGTTCATCATGAACACAAGCGTTGGAATCGCCCTTTTGTCGAGCAGTTCTTCATTCTCTGTCAGCAGATAACGCTGCAATGCCGCCATCCCATTGGCTGTTGTGGTCATATCCTGTTCTTCCATGTTGTAATGCGCCATATTGACGGAATCCCAGCCGCCGAAGTCATCGTCCATCATCAGATCGGTGGCGTTATAGATCGCTTCGTTAACAGAGTGAAAATAATTCGAGCGGACATCCTTAGCGTTATACAAATCCTCCGCAACGTGCTTGAAGGTGTCATACCAGGAGCCAGTCTCGTTAATGATCCGATACGAAACCGAATAGCTGCTGCCCGCGTCAAATTCACTATGCTCTGTGCCGAACATCGGCGCGGCAAGCTGCGGTCGGACGTCCCCTTCGGGTCCGCGGAGCACCAATGCATAAGCAGATGTATCCGGGAAGGCATATTGCTGCGGCACGGAGTTTGGATCCAAGGCGATGCCGGATGTTACTTCCCTGCCTTGGAACCGCCCATTTCCTTCCGCATAATGCAAGGTGGCCATCGGCGTGTACAAATACGATTGCGGGATCATAACGGGCTTGTCCGGCACGTTTTTCTTCACATAAAGCATGGGAGCCGTAACCGTCTCGTAGTCATCATAATTCGTCTCATTCCCGCTAAACAGCATGAACGAATAGACTCCGTCCTTCGTAAATTCGGCATTGAGCGTCACCTTAGGGTCATAGCTCAATTCATCGAATTCGAACAGCACCTGCAGCTGAGTCTCCGCATCCGCAAAGCTGAGCTCAATCTTGTTTTCATCGATTTGTGTGAAGTCTGTCGGAATATACCAGATGGGAATGCCGGTTCGGAAAAAATTCCCGACAGCCATCCCTACTTTATTCCCGCCGAGCTCCAGCTCTTGCCGAACCATGGCAAATTGGTCGTCCTGCCCGACAAATTCGCTGCTAACTGCTTGCATCATCAAAAAGCCGAATTGCTCGGTTTTCTGTTTGACCGGCAGCCAGTTTTCTCCGTCCTTGATGAAAATCTCATTCTGAACGATTGCTCCATTCTCCCCATTCCCTTGATAAAACACGACTCTCGTCTTGCCATTCTCGATCATCGCCGTTTTTATCGGAACAACGTCCGCTTCCGCCCATTCCGGGAAGTTGGCAGAAGGCAGCCATCCGAACGGATCTTCCGGCGGGGCAATTTGCGCCAGCAGTTCCTTGTCCTCCGGCGGCACAAAATCCAGATCTTTGGTTAAAAAGAAACCTTCGCTTCTTGCATAAAAACCTGATGTGTCGATCAGAGATAGTTCATGGCCGCCCGCATTCAGCTCGAATTCGCCGACTTCCGACCAGCGAAAGCCTTCCTGGCCGTGGGTGCCAAACACTTTATCAATGCGTACCCCATCCACCCCTACATGAAACGATCTTGTCCCTGGCTGATTTGTCGCATAATCGCGATCGCGCACCCAGAGCTTATAAGTTCCGGTAGATTGCACATTCACAATCGCTACAGCAGGCTCGCCGCCGTCGCCGCCATTGGCCTCGCCGGGTGTAGAAGCAGTCGCGCGCCCTGTCACCCAATCCCCGGTCAAGCTCCATACGCCGTAGGAGTTGAAATTATGAGGTGTAATGTAATAGTGCAGCTTCTCTGCGACTTCTTCCGCTCCGGCAGCCTGGGCACTGTCACCAAAGCCGCCGGGAACAACGGTTAGTTGCGAAACAAACAATATCATGGCCAAAAAAGATAGCAATCTTCTTTTCATATGTACCTCCTATTTAGCATTGAATTGATTCCAAACAACTTAAACCTAACGATATTCCGACCGCTTTCGCTTATTTCCGCCCCCCTTTTCAGGTTACAGCTTTCCTACATTCTAAAAAAAATGGCCATCTATTATTTTTAAAATCTTTTGAATTCCTATTAATATTTAATGAAACTGTAGAAGCTGTCGATTAATTGTGGATAGAGCAACAAGCAATAGTTGCCCACAATTAATCGACAGCTTCCTGTAAATCGTCAAGATATCTCTCTTAGCTGTTGAATAAGTTGCAAGGCATAATCGGTCAACTTCTCGTATTCATGCTTGCGCACCCATTCCTTATTGATCAGACTGCCTCCTACCCCCGCTCCGATCGCTCCAGCCTTCTTGTAGGCTGTGATATTGTCTACACCAATTCCGCCTACAGCCAGCATAGGAATATGACTAAGAGGTCCTTGCAGTTCCTTTATATAGCCGACCCCCAGGCTTGTGCATGGGAATACCTTGACCAGAGATGCACCGAAACGGACGGCTTGAACGATCTCGGTAGGCGTCATCACACCAGGCAATGGCATTATTCCACGGGAGATTGAATACCGGATCATACCTTCATCCACATTCGGAGAGACTAAAAATTGCGCCCCGGCCTCAATCGCCTCGCCAGCCATATCTTGGTTGAGCACAGACCCCGCACCAACCCACATACGGTTGCCATACTGTTCACGCATGCAGCGTATCGCTTCTAAAGCTTGGTCCGTATTCAAGGTAATCTCCGCTATTCGGATGCCGCCTAGATAGAGCGCTTCGAACACTTCCTTGATCTGCCCGAATGGAACTCCGCGAACAATCGCGACAATTTGATATTCTTTTAATTGCTCAATGGTGAGCTTACTCATAGACTTTCCCCTCCTTATACTTTTGGTACAGGAAGGCGGCACCCTTAGCGCTCAATTCATCAGACAACTCCTCGGAAATGATTGTAACCTTCAAATGGGGGTAACGCTCCTGCACAATCGGCTGAAATATCGTTGGGAACAACGGCTTTCCATAAAAAACAACCTGTTTTGTTTCCGCCGTTAACAGATCACTCAACATGGCCAGATCCAATGACAATAGGGCACCCAAGAATAATCCCGTCGCCTCTTGCTTGTCCCGTCCATCCATAACTTGCATTACGCGGGAGCTGAACAAGGCCCGTCCGAAGCCCGACTGCTCAGCAATGGCAAGTCCGGTGCGAACATCCTCTAGCCGCAGCTCCATCTCCGCGGGGGCAATCAGACTGCTCTTCAATATTGTGCCTTGCAGGATTGCCATCATAAGCTCGCCTGTAATGGACGTTGCGCAGCGCAGAATCTTGCCGCCACCCAGCAAAATCCCTTTATGATGCGAGCCGTAATGCATAAACAATACCGGTTCATGTGCTGCCTGTCCCAAATATGACAGATAACCAAAAATCTCGGCCTCCTCGCCGCGCATCATATCCTTTTGAGAGAGTCCGGCTTCACCCATGAAGCCGGTCTTCACTCCTGGTATGAACAGAATCGGCTTGTCCACAATTGCCGGGAAGCTGCGACTGACCATCGCTGCTGCGACTTCATCTATACCAACTGGCGCCGATAGATGAGGGATTTCAGTTAAGCCGATATTGGATGTGATCATGCCCGAAGCGATGATTGCCTCTATATCATGCAAACTAACGCCATTGTTTTCCACAACCTCCAGAATCGCCTCCTGCAACGCTTGCTCCAAAACTTCTTTATCACCGGTAACGGCAACATCTTTGGAACCAACGCTTCGATGAATAGCAGCAATTACCCGATCTTCTTTTATTAGTCTTACCCGGCTGTTTGTTGTTCCTGAATCTATGACAAGCAACTTCATATGGCGTGCCCCTTTCGTGACTTTTCTATTACACCATTGATTCTATCTGTCATCCCGAATCGTTATTATTAATATTTATAGATTTTCTATCGTTTTTTTTCGATGTTACATGCAACACAAAAAACACCATGTGACATGATCACAAAGGCTTGCTCACGGGTAATAGAATCATCAGGTCTAAAACGTTCCGTCCTGATAACCCAGTATCAACTTATACTTGGATGCCGTTTGTATTTCATCTGCCTACCATTCATTGCCAGTAATATCCGTATAGGCTGACGAAGTCTTATCAAGCTTTAATCTTAACGCACGCACCATAATAGCTGAAAATGTTGCATAACATGTGTTACATAACATATGTATTATAAAGGAGTGAACATCAATGCCGCCAAAACCGAAATTTTCCAAAGAACAAATCATAAATTCTGCTTTCCACATTGCCAAAATAGAAGGACTCGATAAAATCACGATTCGAAAAGTAGCGGATCATTTGGGCGGCTCCAGCGCCCCTATTTATGTCAACTTCAATGATGTAGGGGAACTCAAGCGGTCAGTCATTCATAAGATTGTGGATTTGAGCCAGCAAATGCTCCGGGAATACCGATCGGGGAACCCTTTTAGAGATATTGGGATTGCCAGCCTTAAAATGGCGATAGAATATCCTGTATTAATTCGGGATTTCGTTCTAAAACCGAATGATTACTTAAAGGATTACAAGGAAACGATCAAAAAATTCAAACCAAAGTACAAACTGATCGCTTGGGTTCAAAATATATTTATCCCTCCAGCTTCCTATATGGTAGATAAATATTTTAAGATTTGTACAGAAGAACAATTTAATCATACAACAGGGAAACTTTTCAACGATAAAACCGAGATCATGTTACCATCACCGAATGAATATCCTGGTTTTATCAAGCAAATGAAACAAATTTTTGGCACCAGTGTTTACCCTGCTTACACAGAAAATTCTAACGTCAGCGATAAACTGTGGGCATTATGCGCAGAGCTTACTGGAAATCCAATGATTGCTTATGAGAAGCATAATCTTGACCCAAAGATTGAGTAAGAACTCTCTTCGATCATATCAGCATATCTCCTCGACTGTATTTATCTCTTAAGATAACGGTGATGCGTAACGTGCATGCGTTTTATTGCAAAAAAAAAGAGGACGTCCACTTTAATACGCCCCTGACATTTTATGTTTTAGATTGTTAATCAAACAGAATATATTTAGCGAAGTGTATTTTTCTTAAATCCATCTAAGAAAACGGAAAAGACGTTCATTATTTCATCTAAAGTTTTCGGCTGTGCGGATTCATTGGCAAGCCAGAGCGCCATCTCATTCAAGCCGCCTGAAATAAAATAAGTTAGCACATCGAGGGGAACCATTTGTAGATCTCCTTGCCTTTGCATGATATCAAGCTGCTCTCTCAATAAACGCATAGAGTGGTTCTTATCCATTTCTCTCCATGTTTCCCAGCCTAGAATCGCCGGACCATCTATCAGCATGATTCGTCTATTGTTCTCTTCAACGGCAGCCATAATAAAAGCGCGGCAACCTAAGTAGAGCTGCTGCCATGAATCTTCGCTTGTCGCGGCTTCACTCT
Source organism: Paenibacillus sp. GXUN7292 (assembly GCF_050864975.1). Classification (NCBI taxonomy): domain Bacteria; kingdom Bacillati; phylum Bacillota; class Bacilli; order Caryophanales; family Paenibacillaceae; genus Paenibacillus; species Paenibacillus sp. GXUN7292. The sequence continues at coordinate 57,407 of NZ_JBOZWO010000025.1, forward strand.
CCACTCTTCCGGCGACCTCCCGCTGGACATCCTCCAATACAACCCGAAACAATTCCTTCTTGCTGCGAAAATGATGATAAACCGCCCCACGCGTTAGTTTCGCTTCATGAACGATCGATTCTAACGCCGCATTCGCATAACCATACTCGGTAAAATGCATTCTTGCGATTTCAATCAATTTGCGTATTGTTTCTGTTGTCTCCGCTTTGCTTCTCCTCATGATCAACAAATTCTCCATTCATCAGGCATTTATGATCTCAAAAATGCTACAGATCCTTCACCATTGCCAACGCATCCGTATCTCCAGACTTCACTAACGATCTTAAGGCGTGGCGGACCATACTCGGGCCATGCTCCCTGCCATTACACAGCTTATCTGCTATCCATTTTATAGTGACCGATTTGTGATCCTTAGTCAAATCGTTTAAATGATTGGCTACAGAACGTCTGACATAGCTCGAATAGTCATCTAACAAAGGCTCAAGTAAAGTAAGATTGCAGAAGGGATCTCCGCCGAGGACCTCCATCTTCCTCGCCCAAGGAAGACGAGGACGGGTCCCTTCACTAACCAAACGGCGCACATGGAAATTAGGATCATAAGACCAGGCTTTAAGTGTCTCCACACATGCTTCCGGGTAACGGTAGAGATAAGGGCGGATTGCATATTCCGCGGTATGGCGCTTAGTAATTTCATACAATGCGTCCATAGAAGTCCGAAAATGCTCCAACCCATATATCTCCACAAAGTTAGCAACAGGCATGAGAAAGTAACCTTCAGTGAACATTCCCTGATCACTTTCATTTTCCGGACCGAGTATTTTTAACAGAATTTCAACCTGATCGGGATAGCCTAATGGTAATGACCGATGCAGCTCTTCAGCAATCAGCCGGACTCTCGCCTTCAATTCCAGCGGACCCACATTCTTCTCCACAGCACTAACAAAATTGGTTACCGGGAAGTCGGGATAGGAGGGCTTGATCAGCTCGGCCAGTCGTACAGCCAGCTCTGCTCCAAAGTAATTTTTCAGCGGTATATACGATCCCAATAATATCGGCCCCTTATTTCCAGACTTCTTCGGTATATTGGCTGTTAAAATCATTTGTCGGAGGGATGACGCTAATGACATCAATCAAGACTCCATTAGGGTCGGAAGTAATGAAATGCCGCTGTCCAAAATCCTCGCTTCGGATATCAAGCTCAAGTGGAAGCTTAGCTTCCTTAATAAGTCTTTCATATTCTGCATCGACATCGTTAACTTCAAAGTTAAGGATCAGCCCTCTTACTTTCGTTCTATACGCGTCTGGAATGGTCGGATGTGCCGCATCGAGAATAGCTAACTCGAATGGGATTTCATTACCGGACATTTTCAAGCTTACATACCAATCTGCCTCAAAAACCATCTCGAATCCGAAGTGCTCCATGTAAAATGCGGCCGTGACTGCAACTTGCTCTGATAAAACAACCGGATAAAAACTGGATACTTTCATTTAAAAACTCCTCTCAGTATGGTAGGTTTATTATACATACATACTGTATGTATGTAAATAAGTAATTTAAAATGGTGGATTATCTCGTTCAGCCGATACGTCTTTCTAATTCTGCGGCATAATCCGGAACAGCATCCGTCGCTGGTGAGGATCTGCGGCCCAAGAGATAACTTATAAATGTCATCAACGAAGCCGCAACCGCAATAAATCCGCCAATCCAGGAAACATCGATAAGCCTCATATTTGCGGCAGCAAATCCGCCCAAGGAGGAGCCAAGCGCAATGCCAACGTTTATGGATACAGGATTCAGCGACGATGCCAGATCTTTGGCAGCCGGATAATGTTTATCCGCCAAGTCAATGAAATACAACTGCATAGTAGAATTCATAATATAAACGACAAGGGCCATAAACGATATGCTTATAAGAGCTGTTACGATCGAATGAGATGATACATAAAGCGACGCAAGAATAACAGCCTGCAGTAGAAACGCATACCTTAGTGTTTTAATACCATTGCGGGCTGCGATTTTTCCGCCAAGCAACGTACTGAATAGGGAAACGACTCCGTACAGCAGGAACACAAGGCTAATATATCGATCCTGAACAAGAAGCACCTCTTTCATCAGAGGAGTTAAATACGTATATACAGTATAAGTCGCTGCAATGCTTAGCGTCGGAATAAAAAATGCGATTAATATACGTGGATTTCCTAACAAGCGTACTTGTTTTACTAGTGAGCCTTTCGTTCTATGCAGCCTCTTCGGAATTGTTATCGAGCAGCTGATTAAGGAAATGATCCCTAATAATGAGGTGAACCAAAAAGCTGAATGCCAACCGCTCCATTGTCCAATAAAAGTTCCAAGAGGTACTCCAATGACACTTGCTACTGTAAAACCTGCAAAAATGATCGCAATCACTTTACCCCGCTTAGCAGCCGGTATCGTTTCGCTGGCAACAGACATGGCGAGCGCAATTAAGACTCCAGTCACAATAGCCGTGAGAATTCTGGACAGTATAAGCAGCGTGTAGGTACCAGATAATGCGGTTATAACATTTCCCGTAATAAATACCGCAATCAAAATGAGCATTAAAGGATATTTTGAAAATCGACTAAATATTGCCGTCAAGACTGGTGTACCTATTGCAAAGGATAGGGCAAAGGCTGATACCGTTGCTCCTGCTGTTGACAGGGCAATATTCAAGTCCGCTGAAATTTCATTTAAAAGCCCCACAATAACAAATTCACTCGTTCCCAGCACGAAGGTCAATAAAAATAAATTTAAGGTCAACTGTTTTTCTTTCGCAGTCAAAAGAAAGCATCTCCTTTCTACATACATGTAAATCCACACGCTGTTGAGAAACTCGTTTGGAAACTCTAACGAATCCTAGCATGCTTATTGACTGTAAAACGCTACTCAAATTAGCATTTGTTCACAGATAGCGCCTCTATGATTCGTAAGAATTTCAAAAGGGGTGTTTTATGTTAAATAGCTTCTTGAATATTCGTTACAAAATGGACAGCCTCTCGAGCGCCCGCTTTGGTCTATTATCCGGACTATTAAGCAACAGTAGAGATTTTTCAACAGCCTGCAACCCAGCGTTTATGTCAAGCTCTTTCAACGGCAATCTGTATTTCGGCCACATACGCTTGTGGATCCGTCAATTTTTCATGGAGAATACAGATTTCGCGCCTCGGTTCATTTTCCTTCATTCGATAACCATTTCGTTCGATCCACACCGCCAGCTCCGTGCTTGCAGTACATTGACTTGTTATCCGGCAATGATGGATAAGCGTAGCCATCGTCTGGGCCTTCGGCAATTGTTTTACCGTAAATGGATAACGCTCCGGTATATCTTGGGTAAGCACTCGTGCCACTTCAATGTCTATCTCCTCCTCGCTTTCCTCACAGCCATGCCAAAGCACCATTCGGGACAGTGAAGATTGCCCGTAACGCTGCAGATAATCGTCCAGCTGCCGAAATAGCTCAGGAATTTGCCGCAGCGAGATTTTCTTCCGGTATGACAGTATGGTCTGTGATTCAATCTCTTTCAGAACAACATCATGCGACGTCGACTGATCCATCCCCTCCTGTTCAATGTTATTTAGACGTTCCCTGATTCGATCGAGTCTGGCCTTCTCCTTCTCCAAAGCGATTTGAATTTCATTTTGTTTGATCAAGAACATTCCCCTGATTTGGTCAAGCGGAATATGTTCGTTCAACATCCGGCGAATTTCCTCCAGAGAGAATCCCAATTCCTTAAAGGCCAAAATACGATGGAGCTGAAACATTTGGTCAGCTGAATAATATCTGTATCCTGTAAATTTGTCAGTATGATCCGGTTTGAGCAAATCTAACTGGTCATAGTAACGCAGCGTCTTAACAGAAACCTGGCTAATCTTCGAAAACTCGCTTATTTTAAACATGTGTCCCATCCCTTTGCAAACAAATTGTCTATTGCACTTTTGTCTTTACCGAGTATATCCTTCCAGTTGAGGGGAAAGTCAAGCGTAAGGATTTTTAGCTATTTACCAGTAGTTTTCATGCGAACACTCTAAGCTCACTAAAACAAAGTAATGACTGTAGATGATATTTTAGATTCACAAGAAAAAAGACATGGAGAACGGGCTCCATGCCTTTGAAAAGCTAATTTAATCGATGTACCATTTCATATTTATTTCCGCAAGGATCTTCAAAATAAACTGCGTAATAAGTTGGGCTAATCGGGAATAAACGAGGGCCGTCATTTATAGTACCGCCATTTTCCTTGACCAGCTTCGCAATACGATCGACCTCTGCCTGACCATCCGCCCAGAATCCAATCATATTGTGATTTGGCTTATGTTCCCGGTCTTCTGTAATCGCAAAATAAGCTGCACTAGGCAATTCCCCATCAGCAGCATATACTTTCCAATTCAAGCTGTGAAAGGTTCTTGTGAACCCTAATTCCGGAAGAAGTGCTTCATAAAAAGGCATGACACTTTCTAAATGGTTCACTCTAAGATCAATGTGACTGAACTTATTCATAATTATCCATCTCCTCCTCATCATTTAGAGTGCTTATTTTCTGCCAGGTGGCGCTCAGCACGTGTTCCCAATGCAGCTTCATTTGTTCCCGCGTGTTCGGATGATCCAAATTTTCTTGATGGAAGCTGATCGTTGTTCGGTCAGGATGATTAGAAAGCAGCCGGATTTGCAGCGTAGACGGCTTCTCCCAATCCTTCTTGCCCCACTTTAAGCGAAGCTGCTTGAATGGCTTTACAATTCTGAGCTGACCCGAAATCCCCTCATCGGATGTAAAAACCTCACCCTCATTAAATGCTAGAGGAGATACATTTCCAATCCATAATTTTATCCCTTCAGGAGAGGTTAAAAACGACCATACCTGTTCTGGTGAAACTGGGAACGTCCTTCTAACACCGATTTGGAAACCTGCAGACGCCGTTTGACCAACAAGCTTGCGCGATTCAATATTCTGATGTTTAATAGTAACACCTCCGCTAAAATATTTGTTAGTACTCACTATCTTTCATTCGAAAAAATTAAGGCCTTAACGCCCTGACAAACAAATCGATGCTTGATTTCATAAAATCTTGCTTGGATTTTGTTGTAATCTCAGACTTGACAAACAACTGCGACATGAATGCTCCGTAATTCATCCACATGAAAGTGATCGCCTGCATCTCCGCATCAGTCGAAATCAGTTTATTCTTTTTCTGCATGTCTATGAAATAAGCCGTCAATAACTCCAATAGTTTCCGCGGATGCTTCTGTGCCTTTTCGCGGATTTGGGTCAATTCATTTTCGCTCAATACAATGAGGAACAATTTTCGGTTACGCTCCATAATTTCATGATACATTTGGCTAATCATGAGCAAGTCCGATCTCAAGTCCCAAATCACTTTCTCGTTAAAAATTTGGGTCATTTCGATTGAGTAATGATAATGGTCAACTGCTTTGTCCAACAGGTTTTGCTTGCTGCCGAAATTACGGAACAATGTCATTTCACTGACCCCTGCCGTTGCTGCAATCTCCTTCGTAGATACGCCCTTATAGCCTTTTTCAGCCATTAGATCTATTGCCGCTTGCATCAATTTGGCTTTATTGTCCAAGATCATCTTATTTCCCATACTTCCCAGCCCGATTCATTATTTTATAGTTAGTGCTAACTAACATGTTATCATAATATTATTAAACCGCTAGAATGTCAATATCTTCAAAGTATCCAGAAGAAACGCTGCGCGTCCTTGGCTAAGGAGGTACCGTTTCTCGGTGGAATATAGGAACAAGTATAAGTTGAAAAAATATACTTTCCTATATTTTTAAAGAGGGACTGTCCGAAATGCGGACAGCCCCTCTCATTCATTTTTTGCAGCAAGTTATAATTGAAGTGCACGTTTCATAAATGTTACAAATTGCGCGCGCGTAACTGGCTCTTCGGGTTTGTAATACCCGTTCTCACCTAATGCTAAGCCGTACGACTCCAAAGCAGCGATATAGGGATAACCCCAATGTGTTTTAGGCACATCTTGAAAAGTACTCTTTCCGCCTGTTGGCAAATTGAAGGCAATGACAAGAATCTTAGCCATTTGTGCCCGTGTAAGATGCTGGTCTGGATAAAAGTATCCATTCGCTCCTTCGAAAATACCAGCTAATGAAACTTTCATGATGGCCTCATAGTACGGACTATTGTTTGAGATATCATAAAAACGGTTCAGCGGGCGGTTTGGCGATAATTCCAGAGCTCTTGTGAACATTACCGCAACATGCGCTCTAATAATGGGATCATCCGGTTTAAACTCTCCGCCTGGATACCCTATTATAATACAACGGCTAGCCATATCTGTTATAGCGTTCTTCGCCCAATGTCTGGATATATCTGTAAACTTTGCAGAACATGCATGTTGTACAGGTTCTTCTTCTTGTATCGGTTCTGGTTCTACAGTGGGTTCAAGTTCTATAATAGGTTCTGAAGGTGTGACATAAATAATTTTCGACCATTTTGCGTAAAGTGTCATATCGGCTATGACGACATTCGTTGTAAAATCCCAAGCGAGTGTTAAGTCTTCATCTTTAAACCAGCCTGCAAAATTATATCCAGACTTTTTGGGATTTGCGGGTAGAACTGCACTTTCTTCAAATGCAACTCGTTGATCAGTTATTTCCGATCCTCCAGTTGTTTCGAAGCTAACCGTATATATCTCTTTTTCCCACTCAGCATAGAGGGTCATATTTTCTGTAACGACATCCGTTGCAAACATCCAAAGTGTTGTTAGTTCCTCATCCTTATACCAATCAACAAAGCTATAACCCGTTTTAATTGGGGGAGCAGGCAATACGACTTTATCATCGTACACTATCACTTGCTCTGCGACTGCTGATCCACCGTTCGACTGAAAACTTACCGTATACGTATTGGCCTTCCATTTCGCATACAGTGTCATATCCCCCTTAACCAGACCCGTATTAAAGTTCCAAGCCGTCGTTAAATCGGAATTCGTATACCAACCTGCAAATGTATGACCCGGTTTACTTGGGTTTGTCGGCGAAACGACTATGCCATCATAGGCTATAGTTTGGTCAGCTACCGCCGAGCCGCCATCCGACTGAAAACTTACCGTATACGTATTGACCATCCATTTCGCATACAGCCTCATATCCCCTTTAACCAGACCCGTGTCAAAGTTCCAAGGCGTCAGTAAAGTGGAATCCACATACCAACCTCCGAAGGTATGGCCCGCTTTGCCCGGATTTACTGGCGATGTGATCTGGTTATCGTAGACTATAGTTTGGGCAGCTACCGCCGACCCGCCGTTCGACTGAAAAATTACCGTATACGTATTGGCCGCCCATTTTGCATACAGCGTCATATTCCCTTTAACCAAGCCCGTCTCAAAATTCCAAGGCGTTGTTAAATCGGAATCTGTATGCCAACCTGCGAAGGTATGACCTGTTTTGCTTGGATTTGCCGGCGACGGGACTCTGTTATCGTACGCTATCACTTGCTCTGCGACAGTTGTTCCACCGTTTGACTGAAAACTTACCGTATACGTATTGGGAATCCACTTCGCATAAAGCGTCATGTTTCCTTTAACCAGATCTGTACCAAAGTCCCAAGGCGTCGTCAAACCAGAATTCGTATACCATCCTGCAAAGGTATGCTCTGCTTTGCTTGGGATTGTCGGCGATACTACTGAGCCATTGTATGCGATGGCCTGGTCCGCAACCGCCGTTCCACCGTTCGACTGAAAACTTACCGTATACGTATTGGCAATCCACTTCGCATACAGTGTGATGTTTCTTGTTACAATATCCGCATCAAAATCCCACTTGTTAATAAGCTCCTTTTCCTTATACCAGCCTTCGAGATTATGCTCTGTTTTATTTGAAGTGATTGCTGTTGTTGTTTGAGCAAAATCCACCTGCTTTGCAGCACCACCCGATCCTCCATTAGCATTAAACGTAACGTAGTTCCTCTGCCACGCTGCATAAATAGTCAGTGGAGACGCCGGGTTAGCCGTAACTGTTTTGTTCCAAACTTGTGCATACTCAGGGTCCGTATACCAATTATACAAATTACTATTCGTTGCATCTGAATACTGATAAAAAAAACCGCTATTAACATCCGCCATGTTATCTTCAAGAAGCGGCGTTCCTAAAAAAGTTACTAATTCTAGTGCGTTGTAATGAAACGCCTCTCTCTTCACAGTAGTTACAGTTTCTGGAATGACCAATTCTAATATACGATTGCCACTAAATGCAGAGTTGCCAATAATCCTCACACTGGCTGGAATGTCCAGAGAAATTAATTTGTTAGTGGCAAAAGCATACTCACTAATCTCTGCCAGACTATTAGACAAGCGCAGATCTACTAGTCTATTTCTCTGAAAGGCATACGCACCCAATTCAGTTACACTATCCGGAAGATGCAAAGCAGTCAGATCATTATTTGTAAATGCATTTTTACCGATCTTCTCTACACCATCATTAAGCGTTAGACTTGTTAATTTATTAAGTTGGAATGCTCCATGACCAATTTCTTTTACACTTCCCGGAATTTCCAGGCTTGTCAAAGGATTATTATAAAACGCTTTTGTACCTATCGACACTAATCCGTCTGGCAATTCCAAGCTCTGTATCGATTTATTTTGAAAAGCCTCGTCACCGATTGCCGTTACTGTTTTCCCATCCATTTTCTGCGGAATAACGACAAGATCTCTTGGAGCAGAATCCGTATATCCTGTAATCGTTACAGTTGTAGGATCAGCATTGTCAGTGTAATAAAAATCACCACTTTGATTATCTGCATGCACAGGCAAAATATTAAACGGTGCGATTAGAAATGCCATAACTAACAACATCATGCATGTTCTTTTCATAATAGCCTCCAATCCTTCATATTTCTAATTATTCAGTTCATCCATTGCTACCAAACGCTGCCTCCCGTATACGAAATATTTGAATACGATATGTAGCTTAATGAATCATAATGGACAAATACTGAACAAATATTAAAATATAAAGTCTTATTGGACGCTTCTCCTCATTTACATGCCCGAAGCTTCATGGCCTTTCATATACTCTTTATATAACTCACTCATTTTTTCGGGTACCGGAATGTTTAACTCCCCCAGCAATTTTTCTTGTATCGTTTCGTAAAATTGATAGCATGCTTGTTTTTTATTTTGCTCAATTAGAAATTGCAGAAGCAAAAACATATACTGCTCATTATATTCCTCTATTTCCAGCATCTTTTGTAAACAGCTTAATTTCAATAATGGATTTATTCCCTTCGTGTCCGCCACATAGGACTCCAGCACATTTACAACCGTTTGTTTTAACCGAAGTCTTATTCTGATTGCCCATGAATATTCTTCAGCTGCTAGAAAATCATCCTCATAGCAATTTAAAATTTGTTGGATCGACTGTTCATCATGCTGCTCCCTCTCTATCAACGCTAACAATTGCTCGTAATCGCTGCCTATTTTCATTGACAACTGATAGTGATTATTAACCAGTAAAATGGGATTGTCACTTCCATACTGCTTGAGGGTTTTTCTTAATTGATATATCGTGGTGTGAAGATTTACACTCGCTCTTTCTGGTTCAACCTCTGGCCATAAATTTTCCATAATGACGACATTTAATAACGGCTTTTTTTGATGAAGCCATAGAAACAAGAACAGCTCGCTTACTTTTTTTGTGCGCCACTTCACCGTTTTTTGCTCAGTATCCAATAATTGAAAGCCGCCAAATACACGAACATAGAGATTTGCATCTATAATGTCAGTCTGTGTTTCCCTACGCGAGTCGTAAATTTGCTGTGCTTTGATCATCGCCTTTTCTAATCGCTGCTCGTGAACCGGCTTTAACAAATAATCTGTAGCTGCAACGTCAAATGCGTCCACCGCAAACTGAGAATGTGCCGTTACAAAAATAAGTTGTATCTGTGGATATTTCGCTAACATTAATTTTGCAATCTGCAATCCATGAACATCAAGCATCTCCATATCTAGAAAAACAAGATCTATTTGTTCCCGTTCAAAAAGATCAAACGCATCCATAGCATCAGTAAAACTTCCTTTCATGCAAATCGAAAATTGTGTTAGCTCCTCTAGCACAATTGTCAATACATCAATTGCTAGCTTCTCATCGTCAATGATGACTATGTTCACTCCGTTCATCTCCCGGCAATAAAATAATGACCGTCGTTCCTTTTCCTTCTTCACTATATAGACGCAAACTTGCACTTTTGATTAGCTTGAACTTTTTCAATGGATTTTTTAGACCAATTCGCGAATGGTCCCCACCCACTATTTGCTGCAATTTATCATTGGGGATTCCTACGCCGTTATCGTCAATTTTAATACGAATCAGCTGTCCATCCCGCTTAATACTAATTTCAACCGTGCCTCCTTCTTTTTTCTTCGAAATTCCGTGAAAAACGGCATTTTCAACTAAGGGCTGAAGAGACAATGCTGGAATTTGTATATCAATTAATTCGTCAATATCATAAATGACAGTCAACCGATCATCTAATCGCATTTTTTCTATATAAAGATACGCCTTTACAAGTTCAATCTCCTCAGAAATAGAAACCATACTGTTACGATAATGAACATTTAGCTTCGCACGAAAATAAGTGGATAAATAGTAGAGTGCTCTCCTCGTACTTTTGATATCTTTATAACTTAACGCAATAATTGTATTTAGTGTGTTATATACAAAGTGAGGGGTCACTTGGGCGTACAAATAATTCATTTCCTCCTCTATTGCATCAATAGAAGATTGACGAACTGCCAGCAATGAGCGAATACGTACCAGCAAATCCTCGGACACGATCGGTTTTAACAAATAATCATTCGCCCCGCTATGCAAAGACAGCATCAGATCTGAATGCTGCATAATCGATGTTAACACAATAATTGGCAGCTCTAATATATCGTGATATTTACGTACCTTTTTACATAATTCATAGCCTGAAATCCCTGACATCATGTAATCGATTAACATACAATCAACTTTATGTGTATTTAAAACTTCCAAGGCATCATAACCATTATCAACTGCTATAAATGTATATCCACTTTGAGTTAATGCGTCAGCAAGCTGCTTAATACTCGCATGATCATCATCAACCACTAAAATAGTCTGTTCATTCCCCTTATAAAAGAGCGGCAATTGTAGCGAATGCAATGTGTTGTCTGTTGTAGAATCAGTAAACTCATCGATCCTGGCAAGCGGCATCGTGAAGGTGAATACCGAACCGACACCAAATATGCTGGTGACATCAATTTGACCGTTTAGCTTTTCAACAATATTTTTAGCAATACTAAGCCCTAATCCAAAGCCCCTTCTTTCATTCTTCACTCTATAAAAGGAGTCAAAAATATATTCTAGTTCTTGTGGAGGTATCCCCGATCCTGTATCGCTGACTTGAATGACCATATGTTCCCCGCGAACCTCTGCAGTGACCTCAATATGGCCTTCGGCAGTATGCTGCAGCGAATTATACAGTAAGTTGTAAAGCACCTGCTTAAACCGCAATTCATCCGTATACATCGCAGGTAAAGAATCATCAACCGCACTAATAAGTCTTATCGGCCCATGATTCGACAGCAAGCTTTGGATTTCATTAATGACTTCATTAATGACTGCAATCGGCACAGCCCGTGGAGCGACACTCACTTCACCTGCCATATGATTGGATGAGAACAATAAATCCTCTACTAAAAAACCTAAGCGTTGTGTGTCACTATGAATAGATATTATATTTTCTTGCTGCTCACGTTTTAATGGACCCTTGGTTCCTTCCATTAAAGATTTGGATACATTTAATATTCTATTTAAAGGTGCCTGTAGCTCCTGTGACGTTTTTATTAAAAACTCATCCTTCAATTGGCTATTTACATACAGTTCTTCCGATAATTTTTGCGTTTTGCTAAAGGAAGCATTTGCTCTAAAGCTAAGCAGTGACGCAAAACTGTAGAGTACGAGTACAAATAACAGTAACTCGCTATAATTCATAGGCAGATCAAATAAAAACTTAACAACCATTAAAATGGAATAGCAGCAAAGCGATACTAAAAATATTAAAATATAATGCGCGCCTTCTACTTTTTTCATGAGTACACGAAATAAAACAAATAAATTGTAGAGTACCACTGGAATAATTGCACTTACATAAATAAGCTGAAGTAATACAATAGCTCCTGTCCCATTATTGCTAAAAGGATCTGTAATCGCATATATAAAGAAAACAGTGCCAAGTAAAACATTAATTCTAATAATCGCCCGTTTTTTAATAAATTCTGGATACATCGCGTGTACAAAATAAGTTAAGCTGGCAGCTACAAGAGGTATAATACCAAGCTGTAATCGTATTTGCTCCGAAACTCCCAGTGATGGCATAAATTGAAAAAATATTTTTTGATTGATAAATGACATGTAAAGACCTAATAATAAGATGAACAGTCCAAAAAACAACTCTTCTTTTCGTTTTCGATTTTGATTATAGGAGATTAAATAAATGAGACCAAATATCATATAGCCGATTGATACCAGAGCATCCAATAACAGTTTTTTATTGTAATGATTTTCGATGGCGCTTTTTGTGCCAAACTCCACCTGAAAAAGAATGCCTGCCTTTGAATAATTGTAATTGGCTACATGAATGACGATATCAAGCTGCTTATTTTCACTTACTGAATAAACTGTGTATTTATCTGCATTTTCAACACGAAATGTTTCAAGTGTAGGACTTGGATTCCCTTTTGCACCAACTTCTTCTCCATTTATAAAAATGCGATTGGCTTGCCGTATTGTACGAATGTATAAGCCGTATTGTCCTTCGACAGGTACTTCTACAAGGAGATGATACGTTCCAACAGAGAGCCCTTCCTCATTTGGTTCAACAAAGCTATTCCACTTGGAAGGTACATTAAGAGCTGCTCGTTGTTGTTCAAATTCTCTCATCTCCCTACTCGGGGGGATCAACACATTGGGATAAAATGCCCACTCTCCATCCAATTTTATAATGGACCGCTTCTCTAATTGCCCAATATCAATGGTGGCAATACCATCCTGAACAACTGATTTATGCTCAATATGAGAAAAGTTTTGATTACCCAGGTAAAAGACAATCGTAAATAGCGTAATAATCACTGTAATCAAGCTTATATTTCTTTTCATGATTAAGCCTCCTGATTTTTATGACTACTCTATCCTATTCGATATTCTCTGGACAAAATCTGATCAATTATAGTCATAACTTCAATATATCACGGCTCAATTTTCACTACCAACATTGGGTCTCTCTCAAATATTCTATAAAAAAAGAGAGCGTCCGATGAAGGACTACTCTCATAACCACCAACAAAACCGTCCATATACGCTCTTCAATGTTTATGTGCTAGAATATTGACAAGCTTACCAAAAGGGTCGCGGACAAAAAATCGCCGGACGCCCCAAGGCTCATCCACAAGCCCATATTCGATTGAAAATCCGGCATTCTTCATTCGTTCAAACGCAGCATCGACATCATCAACTTCAATCGATAGATCAGGGGTAATCGTATCAGATCCCCCTTGTGAAGCAATACTAATTTGAATGCTCATCTTCTCATTCGAACCATAAGTTTTAATCCATCCATGATCCATTAACAATTCAAGACCAAGCACGTCATGGTAGAAGCGTTCGGCTTCCGCGATATCCTTCGTATTTATATTGGCAACGATTCGTTTGACCTTCATTTTCAACCCTCTTTTCTTTTTGATGAAACATAACTACATCTTTCACGTATATCCCTTTAGTTTCATATTTTACAGATAAATGATAGAGAATCCTATAGACTATTTCGGAGAGGTCATGTGTATGCTGGTTTTGAAAAAAAGAAAGTGGGTTTTATGGTTATCTGTTTTAATTCTTATCATCGCCCTCCCAATTACAATTTTCATGCAAATAATCATTCATTCTAATGTACCAGAGCTTGCAGAAGGAAGCATTGAGCAGCGATATGCACAGCAAGGAAGCTATCAGGTAAAGGTAGAAGAAGTTAAGAGTACCATCGGAGAGGCTTTATTTAGAATATACTACCCGGCATTTCAAGGTGACGAAGCATACCCTATTATTTCTTGGGGGAATGGAACAGGCGCCACGCCGGATCGTTATGATGAGCTCTTAACCCATCTTGCTAGCTGGGGGTTTATTGTAATAGATTCCTATAGCAAGACAACAGGAACAGGCAAGGAAATTGTGGAGGCTATTGATTATTTAAGAAATGAAAACCAACTGGCAAACAGCTTGTTTTACCAAAAAATACAAATGGAGCATGTTGGTGCAGCTGGACATTCTCAAGGGTCTACCGGGGTCATTAATGCGCATACCAACTATACAAGCGGATCGTTGATTAAAACGGTTGTATCCATCGCTCTCCCGGATTTGAAGCATTGTGATCCGGAAGATGTGTACGATACTGCACGTATTACCGTTCCTTTCCTCATTATGGGCGGTACACGAGATTTTTTAATCTCACCGGTATCAACAAATCAATTAGCCTTGCATAGTACGAACGCAAGCACGCCTGTTATGATGGGGATGGCAAAAGGCGCAGCCCATACAGCGATTGAAGGTAATGGCGGCAATCATAGGGGTTACTTGACGGCATGGATGAGATATCAGCTGCTTGATGATCAGGAAGCCATGAAGGCATTTCATGGGGAATCTTCCGAGATGATGCATAACACAAATTGGGTGGACGTTATACAAGCAAATATGGATGATAAGGTACATCATTAACAAAAACTACTCCCTAGTGGGCAACCAGCACTCCACATATGCGGGGTAGCGAGGGTGCTCTGGCGTACGTCTGACTTCCGAAGGTCTTAAAGTACTTCCTTATGCAAAAAGTGGATGTAATAAATATCAGAAATTGCAAATTCAAATTGATGAATTACACGGACTACAATCGGGATTCCTCTTTTACATTTAACCCTGCTTCTTTTCGTAAATTCCGTGAATCAATGTTTCCATACTCCATCAAAACTTTATAGAGATGAAAAGCCGTTCTGGAAATATGACCATCATTATATCTTTCTTCAACCGTTTTTGTTCAATGTAAGTATTGGGTAGAATCTTATAGTTCTAAACCAATTCTACAAATTCCCTATAATTTAATACTTCCATTGTCTGCAACACCTTTTATTCTATTGGAATTTCGTGATACAACTCGATTAAGTTTCCTGCGGGATCTCTGAAATTAACGCTTCTTATCCCATATTGTCTAGAAATCGGCTCCGACATAAAGATGACTTTTTCCTTCAGTTCAAGAAATGCCTTGTCTACATCATTCACCTGAAAGACAATTACTGCCCGATCATTAAAATGATCGTTTACAGAATAAGAACAGTCAATCGCATCAGCCATGGATTTTCTATCATAAAGAGCGAGTGTGGTATTACCTGTATTGAAATCGGCATATCTGCCCTCTTCTGTTCCCCAAATGGGTTCAAATCCCATCACATCCCGGTAAAAAATAAAACATTCCTTAAAGCAATCCACGAGCAAGCGAGTATGGGTTAACTCCATTTCTAATCTCCCCCTGACCTTAATCATTATTACAATTCAGTACTTATTCGATGTATATAGGTTTTTCCCTCTTTTTGGTTTTGTTACAAAAAATACGAAAAGAGGCTGATCCTCACGGACAACCTCTTTTTCTTCATCACAGAGCCAAGGGATTTTAGCATTACTGTCACATCTCATCTGTTTGTTACGAACCATCAATATTAGGCACTCCACATGTGTGGGGTGCGTGATATTGAATGGAAAAATATTGAACTTTAAAGTACCCTGCAAATAACTACTTAATTAGTATGCCCCTAAACCTTATAATGCACTTGTATCTACTTTTATTCCCTGCTCGTCAAACACTCTCTGGGCGGCTTTCAATGCATTCAACACTCTTGGGAATCCAGTATACGGGATGAGATGTACAATACAACCGACAATTTCCTCAGAGGTTAAACCAACTGCTAATCCGGTTCTTACATGCATTTCAATTTGCGGTGTTCCTTGAGCAACAAGGGCGGAAATGGTTGCAATCACTTTTTGCTTTTTATCTAATCCAGGACGTGCATAAATATCCCCAAACGCGAATTCAACAATAATTTTCTTTAAATCAGGAGCAATATCTTCAAAAGCCTCTCCGATATCCATATGACCCGTTGGCTTTTCTTCCGTCGGTATAGTAAACTCCTTTATCGTTTCAATACCCTTTTGATAGCGATCATGTACCATGATAAAATCCCCTCCATAAATGTACGTTTATTTAATGCAAAGAGTGAAACATATAGTAACATCAAATTGCATTATACCATCTTTATAGTTAATGATAGTAAATGACATCGGTTGGTGAACTTATTGGAAGGGAAAGCCCTGTTCAATATTCCATTCGTTGATGCGACAGCTCCCAGAAGCATGTCATACCTGCGAATTTTTATTATTGCTATGCCATGGCGGTTGTCGACACCTCCCCAGATGACCGGGCAGGATGGTTGTGTTGCCAATCGAGCAGTCGTTTGGCTGTGTCCATATCTGTAACGAGCACATCCAGGCACTTACTCCTGAGGGCGGCGGAAATCGCTTCGACTTTGTCGTCACCAGCGGCGATGGCAATCACGTTCGGAATAGCCTTAATATCGTCTATCGTAAGCCCAATCATCCGTGCTTCCCTATCGTCATGCACTCTTTTCCCGTTTTCATCTAGGAATGACGTAGAAATATTGCAGACCGCACCCTTCATTTGCACCCCCTTCAACTCTTCGTCACTGAAATATCCGGAACGGACGATCATCGCCTGTTCCGTAACCTGACTGATCCCGATTAGCGCTATCGATACCTTCTTGGCAGCTTCCAGCACGTCGAAAATTCCCATTTCGTTCAGAAAAAAATCTCTGACCTGAGCTGACGTGACAACAGCTGGCGCATTCAGCAGCAGATGGCGGGAATTAAAGCGTTCCGCGAACACACGCGCGTTCGAATTGGCATGCCAAGCTCCGCCGTCCGAGCCAAATCCGCCGATCATCGGTACGAACTTGACATCTTTCCTGCCGGTGCAATGCAGCTCATTGGCGACAGACGCGATCGTTCGTCCAGCCGTGATACCGACAACGTCGCGATCCTTGATCACACTTTCGAGCAGTGCCGATGCGGTGCGAGCGACATGCAGTTCAATCATCTGTTGGTCAGCGTTCGGAATATGTACGACGATGACATTGTGGATGCCGAACGTCTCCGCGATGGCCCTCTCATATGCCTGCTCCTCCGAGTACGGATTGCGGATACTGATTTGCACGATGCCTTCCGACTTGGCGGTTGCAAGCATTCTGCTGATCTGCGGGCGAGAAATGCCGATACGATTCGATATTTCCTGTTGATTCATCCCGTCCATGTAATACATCGTGCTGACCTTGACCAACAGCCTCGTCTTCACTTGACTCGCATCATTCACTATTTGTCGTGACCTCCTTCCTCTTGAACATTCGGAATACGTACAGAGATCAGTCAAATACCTGTAGTAGCTCTGTTTTTGAAGAAGGCGATAAGCTGTGAATGCTGTTCTCTAAATTCTTTAAATTCTTCTCAATATAATCCGAATCGATACCCGGCGGCGCATAAATCGAAAAAAGAACCTTTGTAGTGGATTCGGTAATACGACTTCCATAGTCTGGTCCTCGTAAAATGCTGGATATTGCACCCGTTTGGTCACATAGTGCCATATCTCCCTGATCTGCGGTAGCTTTTTTACCAGAAATAGATCGATAAGCCTCCATGCCAGTTGCAGATTTTAGCAGCAGCGGAAATTGCAATTGGTCTAGGTCATAACCGGCAGTAAGCAGCATACTGTCAAGTTCCGAAATAAACATCGCTTGTAACAGTCCTGACTCGGAATGCAAGTCTTTTTTCCCTTTTAGTACGGATTCCAGTTGTGCCAGAAGATGATAGCTGTAACCGAATTTCTTGTAATAAGCAACGTACGCCTGGACAGGGTGGATCTCTTTCAATTCTTTTCTGTCCAGATGCGAATACTTTTGGCGTAATCTATCAACGACTTGCACCAATTCCTGTTCTTCATATGAGCCAGAATAGGATACTTCCCGCATGATCAAGATCCCCATTTTTGTCCCAGGATAGGTAGTTGTAATGCTTTTATCAATTGAAAACATCATATCCTCCTACATGTTTATCGTTTATTGACCAGTTGCCTGCCGATGCGGTTGCCGCTGCCGATTTCCGATCATCAGCATACTGGAAATAATCAGGAATCCCCCGGCCCATTGCGCATAGCTAATTGCTTCTCGCAATAATAATAGGGATAAGAGCATCGAGGTCAAAGGAATCATCCCGGAAAAGGCGGCGGTCGTATAAGCATCACAGTGTTTGACGCCGGCATAGAAAAACACAAAAGCCAGCGCGGTTACAATCAGGCCATACCATATTAATGCCAGCCATTCATTAAGCCCAATCATCTGCAATGCTGCAAAAGGTTGTTCCATCAAAGCCGGAATGATCGACAACACAAAAGCGACTGCAGATACGATCAGCGTCTGCACCATCGGATGAATGGGTATGCCTGTCTCATATAGCTGCTTTGCCCTGTGCCTTCTCGAAATGATATTAAAGGTAGATTCACTGGCCATAGCGCAAAGGATGAGCACATTCCCTCCTAAATGCTCTGCCGAAAAGGCAGCGGAATATATGTTTACTCCCGCTAACAGAACAATACCCATGACCGTACAGGCAATACCCGCCGCAGTCCAGCCGGAAGGCATTTCCCTCAGGACCAAGTAAGCCAGCACAGCTGTAATTGCAGGTGCGGTTCCGGTTAAAATTCCAGCTTCAACCGTACTTGTCAGGCTAACGCCCGACAGCAGGAAAATGCGAAACAAGAAGATGCCAAAGATGGCTTGCAGAATAAGCATTTTCCAATCGCCGTTCTTGAGCAGGCGAATCGTTTTCACTGTTTCGGCCCCATAGAATGGCGCTAAACATAGAAGCATGATTCCCAAACTAACAAAGGTCACCGTAAAGCTGCCCAGCGTCTCGGAAAGGATATAGCCTGTAATAACCGAAGTGCCTGCCAGTGAAAAGGCAAGCAGCAAATAAATTTTTCCCTTGATCTTGTTCATCTCCAACCTTTGCCAAGATATTTGATTAAAGCAGACTGCCAAGTATAATTATGTTGTACGAACTGGATTGTTCATAGTGCCAGTATAACCATTATTTTAGGGAGCCAGTTGGAAGGAGCATTCACATGTGGGGAATAGAGTTGCGTTATAAAGATGAGATCAGCTTGTCACGCCAAATATTTTTAACACTAAAGCAACGTATTTCGACAGGTCAGATCGCGCAAGGCGAAGCTCTTCCTTCTACACGCGAGCTAGCAAAAGGTTTGGGCGTTTCCCGAAATACGATTTGTGAGGCGTATGATATGTTATGGACGGAAGGCTTTATTGTCAGCCGTCAGGGAGCGCCGTCGCGCGTCGCGGAAGGGCTGCATATTACGCCAAATAAAACCGTTCTGATACAGAAACAAAAACCAGAACGGACGCCGATCCGCTGGGACTTTAAAACAGGGAAGCCGGATTTAACCCTTTTCCCCTGGCAGCTTTGGAGTCAAATGATTCACCGGGCCACAACTCATTTCCCTGTTCAACAATTAGCCTACGGCAGCCCGAGAGGATATGAGCCTTTATGCGAGGAAATCGCCCATTGGCTGCTGCGCAGCAGAAGTATGGAAGTCGATCCGGAGGATATCTTTATTACATCAGGCGCTACACAGGCTCTTCGTCTGCTTGTAGATATTCTTAATAGGGATGGACATGCCTTTGCCCTGGAAAACCCGTCACATCAAGCAATCCGCACCGTCATAGAAGGCAAGGGCTCCCCTCTGCACTGGATGCCGGTGGACAGTCAGGGCGCGGATATTTCCTTGCTTCATGACCACAAGCTTTCGGCAGTCTATGTCACTCCTTCCCATCAATTTCCGTTAGGCGGCATTCTTCCTGCCGGGCGCCGCGCTGCATTGATCCGTCTCGCAATCGAGCAAGATTTTTATGTGATTGAGGATGATTACGACAGTGAATTCCGCTATTCCGCCGCTCCGATCAGTCCGATTTATGCCATGGATTCGTCTCGCGTCATTTATGTAGGTACGTTCAGCAAGACGTTATTTCCTGCTCTACGGTTAGGATTTGCGATTGTGCCCAAGCCGCTGCAAGCGAGTTGGAAGCATCACAGGATGTATATGGATGTGCAAAATCCCATTCTGGAGCAAGCCGTGCTTGCTGAATTTCTAAAGCAGCGAAAAATGGATAAACATGTCCAGCGAATGCGGCGAGTCTATGGTGAAAAAAGAAGGATATTGCTGCGTGCTGCCCAGCACCTTTTCGGAAGCTCAGTCCGGCCTTGGGGGGATGCCTCCGGCTTACATGTGGCGCTCCAGTTTCCGGGGAGGGCATTCGGGGAGCAGTTTGTACAGGATTGCAGGGAAGCAGGCATCCGATTAGCTTCGGTATCGCAATATTGCCCCATTCAAAACGATCATATCGATAAGCTTCTTGTAGGCTACGGGCATTTAAGTCATATGCAAATTGAGGAGGGGATTGAGGCGCTGTACCGTTACTTAGCAACTGCGACTTAAAACTATAACGGAACTGTGGAAACTGTCGATTAATTGTGGGCAACAAGCAATAGTTGCCCACAATTAATCGGCAGCTTCCTGAGTTCCTTTAGCTTTTTTCGCTGCTAACATTCTTTTCAAAGCTATCAAGCAGTGCACGTACTTCATCTGTTGACTTTGTACTCATCATCTGATGTCTTAATTCGCTAGCCCCGCGAAAGCCTTTGACATATACTTTGAAGAAGCGCTGAAGCCCTGACATTGCACGCGGCAGCTCTTCGATATATTGATCATGAAGATCAAGATGCAATTTAAGAAGATCCAGGTATTCTTCCGGACTATGCTCCTTTGCTTCTTTTTCAAAAGCAAACGGATTATTAAATATTCCACGACCAATCATCACGCCATCTATTCCGTATTGCTCCGCAAGCTTTAGCCCTGTTTCACGGTCGGGAATGTCTCCGTTAATGGTTAGAAGAGTATTTGGTGCTACATCATCTCGTAACTTTTTGATTTCTGGAATCAACTCCCAATGCGCATCCACTTGACTCATTTCCTGCCTTGTACGTAAATGTATGGAAAGGTTCGCAATATTCTGTTTTAATATATGCGTGAGCCACTCCTGCCACTCGTCTACATCCTTGTATCCAAGTCTTGTTTTCACACTTACTGGCAGTCCTCCGACTTTTGCTGCTTGGATAATGTCTGCTGCAACATCAGGGCGAAGAATAAGGCCGCTTCCCTTCCCCCTTGATGCAACATTTGGAACAGGGCAACCCATATTGATATCTATGCCTTTAAACCCCATCTTCGCCATCCCGATACTCATTTGACGAAAATATTCAGGCTTGTCCCCCCAAATATGTGCAACCATCGGCTGTTCATCTTCTGTAAACATCAAACGTCCACGCACACTTTTATGTCCATCTGGGTGACAATAACTCTCTGTATTTGTAAACTCGGTAAAAAAAACATCAGGTCTGCCTGCTTGACTTACCACATGGCGAAAAACAACATCCGTCACATCTTCCATTGGTGCAAGCACAAAAAATGGTCGTGGCAAATCACACCAAAAATTTTCTTTCAATTCAAGCTCAAATCCTCTCACTATCTATTTTATAGCCATATGCATGGCTGCGACGCCGCCACTATAGCTTTTTACATCTACTTTGGAAAATCCCGCTTCTAAAAACATTTGTTTAAGTTCTTTTTTATTAGGGAAATCACGAGCTGATTCTTGTAACCACGAATATTCATCGTAACTTTTGGCAAAAAACTTTCCAAGCAAGGGCATAATAAAACGCATATAAAAAAGGGAAAGTTGTCTATACCCAATTAATGTTGGTTGGGATGTTTCTAAACAAACTACTTTTCCGCCTGGTTTTGTTACGCGATGCATTTCCCTTAACACAGTTAAATATTCTGGTACATTTCTTAAACCGAAACCAATGGATACATAATCAAATAAATGATCTTCAAAAGGGAGTTCCATGGCATTACCTTGGATAAATGTAAGTTGCTTTAAAGCTCGTTGCTCTTGCTTATCTTGTGCAATCTTGAGCATGTTTTCGCTAAAATCTAATCCAATTACTTCTCCGCGCTTTCCAACAGCATCTGCTAAAGCAATCGCCCAATCCCCAGTTCCTGTGCATACATCAAGAGCTTTACTTCCTTCTTTAACATTCATTTGTTTCATGACATCTCGACGCCATGCGATATGTCTCTTAAAAGTGATGATAGAGTTCATCGAGTCGTATTGAGTCGATATCTTTTCAAATACACGATGAACCCTTTCCGTCTTTGTTTGTTCAGACATATAATCCCCCTCTTCCACGAATGCTATATCAAAAGAATACAAATATACCAGCCATAATTGCACATTCTATTATGAACGTTAGTTTAGGAAAGTATGATGAAGGCGAAAAAGTTATTTATTTTCAAAACGTACTACGCCGTAGCTCATAAAAATACTGCACAACCGGATGCTTTAACTTCATCTTCTCGGACATATTTAAAATTCGTTTTTTTCCAACTCTTCTGTCCACCAAAGCTAGAATATTCAATAAGATATCATTGCTCTCTATGCTTTCCTCAATAGAAATGGATAAAAACTTATTGGCTGCAACGATAAAATTCGATTTACTTAATGATGTCTGTGCCGACAAAAGCTCCTTTGCATATTCTGATATTTTTCTACTTCTTGCAATTACTTTTAGACGATCCTCCGGAACCATCCCTTTGGTTTCTTTTCTAACGGCTTCAATTTCTTCATTATTGATAGGAATTTGGATATCTGGATCACTTTTAATCTCCAGTTCCGTCTGATACCATCTGATTAAGTTAGTTACATCACTCATATTTAGTACGTTCTTTTTATCTACTGTAATATAACAATTTCCCGCTTTATCAGGTAAATAACGGTAGCTGGTTGCACGGTATTCAACCCTTCCAATTAAAGCAGGACAAAGAAAACTCTCCAAATTTTGTTTCAATTTACTCCAGGACATGTACTCCACCTTGTTCTATATTAATAACTACCTATTGAGGCAGTCTCTATTATCCATAATACAATAACCTACACACAATTCTCTATGTTCGAATAAAAATACCATTGATTTAAGCACTGTTGCCTTTTAATCGTTGGTAAACGTGCAGCGATTCATGCATTCGCCCAACACAATAACGGATCGCAATGCCTTGTTGAATGAACCATTCCGATTTTCAGTTAAAGCTAGAAACAAATAAGGAGAGACAATCGATGATGTCTCCCCTTTCTGTTATTTAATTAGCTTATTTACAGTGGTCAACAATTCATCCAAAACTTCACGATCGCCTTCTTCTATCCGTTCAATAACACAACTTCTTAAATGATGTTCCAGCAGTTGTTTTCCCAGCCCATTAAGAGATGCATGGATCGAAGAGATTTGATGTAGCACATCATCACAATACGTATCTCGTTCGATCATTCCCTTCACCCCGCGCACTTGCCCTTCGATACGATTCAATCTTTGAATCAAATTTTTTTTTGTTTTTTCGGAATGATGACTCTTCCGCTCTGTGGAGGATGTATGGTCGCATGAGGCGGTCTCATGGTTGGTATTACTCATTGGAATCAGCTCCTTCTTATTAAACATTAACATCCCCCCTCCCCCTATGTAAAGGGGAACCAGACGTATCGTAAATAAGACATTGCGGGGAACTGGTTACTGGCGTGTATTCACTGGACAGTCAACTTATGCATTTTTCAACAAACCGCTTATTTCATTGAGATTTTCCGCAAAGCCGACGAACACTTTATCGCCAATCACAATCGTCGGCACAACTTGTTTTCCGGTCAGGTTCCAGACTTCTTCTGGATATTTAGGATCTTCTTCGCAGTTTAAATCCGTATAAGGGATTTCATTCTCTTTGAAGTAGCGTTTGGCGAAATTACAGTCACTGCAGGTTGGGATTGTATAGATTTTTACGGGTACTTCCATGTTCGATACACTCCTCACTTATCGATTATTTTCCAGTTGCAAATGTAAATGATGCTTTAAAATGACTTGCTGTATTTTCCTTTTCATAAACTTTTCTTTCGAACCGGCCTATTCGAAGGAAGATACCGTTCCTGCTTACATTTTCATATTGCTGCTATGCCCAGGTGAAAGTTTGGCTTCCGGATCAATGTAAACTTTGGCATTGTTAATGGCAGTCGGCGCTTCTCCGAAGCCAACGGCAATCAGCTTCAGCTTGCCTGGATAAGTCGAGATATCTCCGGCAGCGAAGATGCCGGGTATGTTCGTCTCCATTTTCGTATTGACAACGAGCGAACCGCCTTCGACGACAAGTCCCCAATCTCGGATCGGTCCCAGTGAACTAACGAAACCGAAATTGATGATGACTTCATCAACATCGACCAGTGTCTTCGTTTGGGTCTTCACGTCGGTCAGCACAACCCGCTCGATGCTTTCATCTCCATGCAGCGCCGTGATTTCGGCAGGCACGACAACATTGACTTTTGACTGCATAAGCAACTCGACGCTATGCTCATGGGCCCGGAATTTATCACGGCGATGAACGAGCGTCACCCGCTCTGCGATCGGCTCAAGCATCAGCGACCAATCCAATGCGGAATCACCGCCGCCGCTAATGAGCACTTTCTTGCCGTGGAATCGCTCCAGATCGCTGACGAAGTAATGAAGATTCGAATTCTCGAAACGCATCGCTCCCGGCAGTTCCAACCTGCGCGGCTCGAAGGCACCGACACCAGCAGTGATGATGACGGCTTTCGCCTGGTGAATGGCGCGATCCGTAACAATCTCAAAAGACCTTTCACCGAGCTTGCGCACAGCCAGCACCTTTTCCTCGAGTCTGACATCAGTTCGGAACAACTCCATCTGTTTCTTTAAATGATCGACAAGCTCCTGGGCTTTCACTTTAGGGAAACCGGCTACGTCGTAGATATTCTTCTCTGGATACAAAGCTGCGAGTTGGCCGCCGAGCTGCGGCATACTTTCTATTAGTGTAACCGACATCTGTCTCATGCCGCCGTAGAAGGCGGCGAACATGCCAGCAGGACCGCCTCCAATAATGGCTACGTCCGAGTTCGAGATCATTTTTTCGTACATTCTTTAGTACCCCCGAAGTATTTTTTTCTTCTTTTAGTAAAATGGCTTATCAGAAATCATGATCGAATCAGTGGGGCATCCGTCTAGCGCATCTTGCAAGTCATCCCACAAACTTTCGTCGATCGCCGATATCCCGCGATTGTCGTCTCCCTTGAATATGACGTGGGCCAAGCCTTCATCATCGTAGTCGAAAATATCGGGTGCCGCCGCTCCACATGCTCCGCATGCAATGCATGTGTCCTTGTCCACGCATGTATATTGGGCCATCTTATACGCTCCTTCGCGTTTTTCTCCAGTATGATTTAACAAACCCGGTCAAAGCTCGACCGGGTTTCCTCTTTTAAGCGCTAAATTTTCCACAAAGCCGATGAAATCGTATTATCGATATATTATACCAAAACGGCATTATATCCTTTTTTTTGAATAGCTTCCTGAATCTCAAAAATTTGAACTTTGGCTTCGTCAAACCGAATATCTACCGTGCCCTGCTCAAAATTAACGCGACCTTCAGCGCCGATTGCACTGATCGCGCCTTCAATTTTCGGAACGCAAGAACGGCAAGTCATGCCCTGTACTTGGACGGTTGCTTCCTTCACTAGTTTTCACCTCCTTTCTTTGGCTTCCTTTATCCTGAAATTTGTTGCAACTGCTCTAACGAGATCCGATCTACAAATTTTTTGAACTTTTCTTTACCTTTAGCATGTTCCTTATAATAATCAATGATGGCCGTAATGGCGGGAATAAGTTGTTCTTCTGTGACTCCCTCGCGAAGCAACTTGGCGAAGGAGGTTTTAAGCCCCTTCGATTCACCGCCAACATAAATATTAAACTTATCACGCATTTTGATAACGCCGATATCCTTAATGAGCGGTTCACTGGTACCTAATGCGCATCCGGCATAGCCGATCTTTAACGGTGTAGGTGTTTTAATGCCAGCTATTGCTTGATTCAAGGCTTTGGCCGTTTCAAGCCCCGCTTCTTCGGCACCTTTACAGAAATTGCAGGCAATCAAACTCTTGGTTACAAATCCGGCAGGATTCACTTCAAGACCATTACGCTCAAGTTCTTCCTTGATGGCTTCCCTTCGTTCGATCAGCACTTCTGCATACAGCTGTTTGAAGGTGGTCATTTCCACCTTCGCATCTGTGCCTACAATAGTGCCGATTTGGACAAGTTGGTTTGGCGTGAATAAGCTGCCGCCAAGTTGTATCGCTGGACTTATGGCAATTTTCACTTTTTCACCCACTACTATCTACTCCTCTGTTCAAACTTAACGAATCACTTTATATCAACTACGAAAGGTACGGTGAACACTTTTCCTTGATGTTGAAATTGTCCCCAGATTTTATACGTACCGCTTTTTGGGAAGGAAGTCATAAACTCAGCCTTTGGTCCAGTCGACTTTTCGTCCAACGGATGGACATGGAGGTATTTCTCCGCGTCATCCGATAAAACAACGACGTGACCAACAGCGCCCAAATATTGCTCCAGGTTGCTGATCCCTTTATTCGTTTGCACATCTGCAATATTAAACGTTAGCGTGACTTCGTCTTGTGCCTTGGTGCTACTTAACGTAAGCTCGACTTCTTTGCCATCAACAACTTTCACAAGCTTTTCGTCTGCATTGATAGCTTCGTGCGCTTTTTCTTCCCCTTCTACCTTCACCCATTCACTGAGTGTAGTGCTCGAGCCGCCCTTTGGAACGAAATCCACAAAGAGTTTGTAGTCCCCGCCTCCGGGAAACGATGTATCAATAGAAAAATTTCCGTTCCCATCAAACTCAGGGTGAATGTGATTAAAGTAAGAGAGGTCATGGTTAACAACGATGAGATGCAGCAATTTTTCATGACTTAATTCATAATCATTGACCACATTGCCTTTGGAATCGGCGATTTGAATGTCCAATTTTGATTTTTCGTTTGCTTTTGCTGTTCCTGAAGCGAATGAAAAAGATGGCTTGTAGTTGTCTGCTGGTTGTTCACTAGCACCGTGTCCGCCATGCTCACCATGTCCTGTACTTGGAGCTGCTGAATTTTCTTGATTCTGATTGGTACCTCCACTTGAATGTGCGTCTTCATTGGGGGTCCCGCAAGCAGACAATACCCCGAAGGCTAAAACACCTGTTAAAATAAGTATCATTTTTCTCTTCATCAGAAAATTCCGCCTCTTTTCAAAATCATTTTTAGTGTCGCACTTTCACCCGCTGTAAACGGAGTGCGTTGAGGACAACGGAAACCGAACTCAGTGCCATCGCTGCACCAGCAACCCACGGCGCCAGCAAGCCGATCGCAGCAATCGGAATGCCTAACGTGTTATAACCAAGCGCCCAAAACAGGTTTTGCTTAATATTAGTCATCGTTTTACGACTCATGAAAATCGCATCAGGAATGCTTGATAAGTCGCCGCGCATCAAGGTGACATCTGCCGCTTCCATCGCCACGTCTGTCCCTGTGCCGATTGCCATGCCAATGTCTGCTGTTGCGAGGGCTGGTGCATCGTTGATGCCATCTCCGACCATCGCCACTTTTTTGCCTTGCGCTTGCAATTTTTTCACTTCTTCCGCTTTTCCTTCAGGCAGAACTTCAGCACGTACATGGTCGATACCGACTTGGGCCGCGATCGCCTTCGCCGTCCGTTCATTGTCGCCTGTGATCATGATGACTTGAATGCCCATCTCCTTCAGACGGCTCACTGCTGCCTTCGACGTTTCCTTAATCGTATCCGCCACCGCAACCATACCTGCATACCGGTTATCAATCGCAACCAGCATGGCGGTCTTGCCTGCTTCTTCCAAACGAGACATCGGTCCGTATGCCGCCTTCGCATCGACTTCGTACTTTTCCATCAGCCGGCGTGTACCGATTAGCAATTGTTTCCCTTCGACAACCGCCTGGATTCCAAATCCCGGAATCGCTTCGAAAGACTCTGTTCTCGGCATCTCAATATTTCTTGCCTGAATACCTGCCACAATCGCTTCCGCAAGCGGGTGCTCCGAATTTTTCTCCGCCGCCCCGATCAGTCTGAGGAATTCCGCCTCGCTGCCTTCGGCTAAAACATCTGTCAATTCCGGCTTGCCTTTCGTTACTGTGCCGGTTTTGTCGAGAATGATCGCATCGATCTTATGCGTCTGCTCCAGATGCTCTCCTCCCTTGAACAAAATACCGAGTTCCGCCGCGCGTCCCGACCCCGCCATGATCGATGTCGGGGTTGCCAGTCCCAGCGCACAGGGGCAAGCAATGACGAGAATGGCGATTGCTTTTTCCAAAGCGCCTGCAAAATCGCCTGGGGTGACAAAAAAATACCATACTAGGAAAGCCACTACTGCTATACCCACGACAATCGGAACAAATATCCCGGAGATAATATCCGCTACCCGTTGAATCGGCGCTTTGGAGCCTTGCGCTTCTTCCACGACCTTAATAATTTGTGCAAGCGCCGATTCTTTGCCGACTTTCGTTGCTTTAATCCTAAGCATGCCGTTTTTGTTGATCGTGGCTCCGATAACCGCATCGCCGGCTCTTTTCTCTACCGGGAGACTTTCACCCGTGAGCATCGATTCATCTACCGACGACACGCCCTCAAGCACTTCTCCATCCACCGGTATTTTATCTCCCGGACGGACAAGAACGACATCTCCTGCAATAACTTCATCAATCGGAATCGTTAGTTCTTGGCCATCACGAATGACCAGGGCCGTTTTCGCCTGCAGCCCCATTAACGATTTAATCGCTTCAGAGGTCCGGCCTTTCGCGTTTGCTTCAAACAGTTTCCCCATAATGACCAGCGTAATCAGAACCGCACTTGTCTCGAAGTACAAGGAAGGTCCATGATGCATGCTGTCGCCCATCGCAAACCAATCGAGAGTCAAGTACAGGCTGTAAAAATAAGCAGCCGAGGTTCCAAGTGCAATCAGAACGTCCATATTCGCACTGCGATTGCGCAGCGCCTTATATGCGCCTACATAAAATTGTCCACCAATATAAAATTGCACCGGAGTGGCCAAAATGAGTTGAACCCAAGGATTCATCAGGAAATCCGGCATGTACATCCATGAGGTGAACGAAAAATGAGCCACCATTGTCCATAACAATGGTAAGGAGAAAATCGCCGAAATGAGTAATTTCTGTTTCTGCCGACGTATTTCATTCAGGCGATGGTCGCCTGTGCTTTGATTTTCCTGCTTGACCAAGGCTTTATAGCCAAGCTTTTTGACTTTGCTTTGCATATCCTCGATCGAGACTTCGCCTGATGAATACTCGACGCGAGCCGTTTCCATCGCAAAGTTTACAGTGGCGCTTGTCACGCCCGGCATCTTGCTTAGTCCTTTTTCGATTTTGTTGGCGCATGCAGCGCACGTCATGCCTTCGAGGTTAAATTGTGCAACTTCCGTTACCGTACCATATCCAAGCTTTTTAATGGTTTCTTCCAAATTCTTTCGATCCAATTTTGCTGGATCGTACGTTACGTTTGCTTTTTCCAGAGCAAAATTGACGTTGGCTGAGGAAACCCCCTCCATTTTATTAAGGCCCTTCTCAATTCGATTTGCGCACGCTGCGCAAGTCATACCCGTAATTTGCAATGTTGATTGCTTTGTCTGGGCGGCTGTAGCTTCCACAAAATTTCACTCCCTTGTCGTTGAATGACTTACACCACTTCGTAACCCTGATCTACGATGGTTTCCTTAATCAGCTCGATCGAAATTTGATTTTCATCGAACGACACATCCACCAAGTTGTTCTTCAGATCGACCTTTCCTTTCGCCCCGATTTCTTTAAGCGCTCCCTCAATGGAATTGACACAGTGCTGGCAGCTCATACCTTCAACTTGCAGTGTTATGTTTTTCATTTCCCCTCATCCCTTCTCTTCACTAAAATGTTTAATGTTAGTAGCATTTCATCCGCGATCGTATCATTATTCTTTAGGCCGGTGTTTGCTGCGTATGCTTTCAGGTGATGCGACAAGAGCACAACTCCAACTGCATTCAAGGCAGAATGGACAGCCTCAAGCTGATTTAAGATTTTATCACAGTACTCATCTCGCTCCACTTGCCTCCGTATCCCCCGGACCTGCCCTTCAATTCGATTCAATCTTAACTGAATGGAAAGCCGTTCCTTCGGAGTCATGTAACTTGATTCTTGATTTTTAGGAAATGATGCCGTCGACTCCGTCTTATTCATTCCCATCACCTCACAATTAGTATACCCTCCCACCCTATATCAAGTTAATATTTTTTACTGTACCCCCTCTCCCTATATACTAATTCAAAGAAAAAGCAGCAGACGCTGCCCAACTTACTTTATTAACTTGTTCATGGTGACCATAAGCTCTGTTAACACTTCAGAGTCCCCTTCCTGGATCCGCTCGATAACACAGCTTTTCAGATGATACTCTAATAAAAGCTTTCCGACCCCATTCAAAGCAGATTGTACTGACGAGATTTGGTTCAACACATCGTCACAATACGTATCTTTTTCAATCAGCCCTTTTATGCCGCGTACTTGCCCCTCAATCCGATTCAATCGGTTTATTAAGCTGTTTTTCACTTTATCCGAATGATGACTTTTTCGTCCATCTCCGTTAATCGAGCAGCAACTCAAATCATTTTCACCTTCATGCTCATGCATTTCTGTATCCACGTTCATATGATTCGCCTCCTCGATCTTTATTATACTATACCCCCACACCCTATTCAATATGCACTATTCAAAATACCCATTAGGGATTGGAGAAAATTATTCAGCGGAAATCTCCAGCCAAACTATTCGTTTGGCCGGAGATCTGTCGTAATCACATTACTGCCGGACCGTTTGCCTCCCTTGCTTGGGCGAACGGATAAAGAATAATGCCAGAATAGCCCCTGCAAAGGCCACTACACCGGACCAAAAAAATACTTGATGAAATCCGGCATTCAAAGCTGCTATTGAATCAACTCCTCCTTGGGAAGCTGTTGTAGAAGCGGCGATCGCAACCATAATGGCCAAGCTAATTGCCGAGCCGATCTGGTAACTGGTATTGGCCAGGCCAGATGCCAGACCCGCCTCTTCCGGTTTCGCCCCTGACATGGCTGCCATCGTTGCAGGGACATAAGCAAGAGACATGCCCAACGCCCCCAATAACGATGCCGGGAGAACGTTCGCGACGAAAGTGCCGTCTATAGGAGTATTTCCCGAGAACCACATCATTGACGTACCAAGAGCGATTAAACCGATCACTAAATTAGCTTTTATGCCAAACTTTCCGATCAATTTGCCTGCAATGAACATCATGACAATCGCAATCAGCATCGTCATCGGAAGCAAAGCAACTCCACCGGCAAAGGCGGAAAATTTCAAAACCTGCTGCATGTAAAGGTTGAGAAAATACCAAAGTGGAATCCATCCTCCGGAAAGCATGAGGAGCGCGATATTTCCGGCAGCCAGATTTGGCGCTCTAAATATTCGGAGCGGCACGAGAGGTTCTTTTTTAACAGCCTGAAGAATGAGAAAGAGAATGAACAGACCCGCTCCCGAAATGATGGTCCATAGAGTGGACGGCGATCCCCATCCATTATGTTCTGCAGTTACAATGCCGTATACAACCAATATTAGAGCAGCTGTGACGAAGATGGAGCCCACGACATCAATGCTTCCTTTTCGGCGCTGCCCTTTCGACAATAGGGACGGAGCTATCAATAAGGCCAGAATACCGACTGGAACATTGATTAGAAACGTCCACGTCCAACTCAGCCATTCGGTAATTACTCCTCCAAGAAACACGCCGGCAGATCCTCCTGCCGCTGCTGAAGCACCCCAGAAGCCGAGAGCCTTGCCCAGTTCCTTCGGGTTTCCGCTGAACAACATCATGACAATCGTCAAGGCCGACGGTGCAATTAGCGCCGAGCCAAAGCCTTGCAATGCGCGGCCAACATTAAGCGCTTCGTCATTCCATGCCAAACCTGCAAGCAAGGAGGCTAAGGATAGGATGGAGAAACCCCACATGAAGATGTTTCGTTGACCGAATAGATCGGATAATCGGCCACCCAGCAGCAGCAAGCCGCCAAAGAAAATGACATATGCGTTAAATACCCACTGCAAGTTTTCCTGCGAATATCCAAGTGCTTCTTTAATGGCCGGTAATGCTACCCCAATAATCGAGGTATCCATAATGACTATAAAATTGGCAAGGCAAAGCAAGGCCAATGCTTTCCAACGCTTAGGATCAGGTTGCGATAAAGCCTGTGATTGCTTAGACATATTTAAATCCTCCACCTAACAGAATTATCCGAAGAACGCCTCCCAGTCGATCACCTCGTGACGGCCGTCTAAAACGAGGGGACTGAATGCCATATTTCCCCGAATTCGTCTTCATTATAGTATAGCCCCCCACCCTATTGTCAAGATCATTTTTTTATGCTTACAAATGGATTACTGGATTTTCTAAGGTTTCCTACTCGACATTATTTCAATTTTTCACGGTAAGGATCTAATGGCAATCTTCGCCGTTAGGTTTTTCTCAAGAATTCCAAGAGAAGCTTCTCCTTTTGGTCACTTGCATAAATACCCATAAATAGGGAAATGAATACTTGTAGAAAACCCATACTCTGGAGGCTTATCCGTGACTCAATTCTTTAAACGATTCTCCAAAAAATCTCTAAGAAAACAGGCTCGGCGGGAAGTTTTGCTGCAAGAGAATCATGAACATCCAAGCCAACAATTTTTTACGGATTTGAATCTAAATGAACGAGCTATGAAAGAACTGTTTCGAAACTGTTCCGATGTTGTATACCGCCCTATTCAAATTCATGAACAAAAGAAAGCGTTACTGATCTATGTCGATGGAATGGTAGATACGCAAAGCCTAGAACAAACCTTACTTATGCCCCTAGTCCTCAAAGGAATGCCGGAAAGATCGAGTAGCCTGGAGTCTTTTGAAAAACTTATCCGTGATCAAGCTATCGCAACCCGGCAAACAAAGCTGGCAAGCAGTGTACTAGAAACGGTGCAGGATGTTTTAAAAGGTCAAGTCGCGATTTTTGTGGAGGGAGAGAATCAGGCTTTACTCGCCGACCTCAAAGGTTATGAAAAACGGCAAATTACAGAACCGACAGTCGAATCCGTCATACGCGGTCCCCGGGAAGGGTTTACCGAATCGTTACGAACGAATACGAGCTTATTAAGGCGAAGATTGCAAAGTGCCAGATTGAAAATCGAATCTCTAACGATTGGAACA
This sequence comes from Paenibacillus sp. GXUN7292, assembly GCF_050864975.1. Taxonomy (NCBI): domain Bacteria; kingdom Bacillati; phylum Bacillota; class Bacilli; order Caryophanales; family Paenibacillaceae; genus Paenibacillus; species Paenibacillus sp. GXUN7292. The sequence goes on from NZ_JBOZWO010000025.1 coordinate 90,894, forward strand.
TTGTCTCAGACGGATGTGGCCATTGTATATATTGAAGGTATCGCTCAAGATTCGATCCTGGAGGAAGTTCGAAAGAGAGTTGGCCGTATTCAGATAGATGCTATATTGGATTCGGGATTTATTGAAGAATTTATCGAAGACAACCCCTTTTCTCCGTTCCCGCTGGTACAAAATTCGGAACGACCAGATGTAGTGCTCTCAAGCCTGTTGGAAGGCAAAATCGCTATTATAGTGGACGGCACGCCGTTTGCGCTTATAGTCCCTCTAACGTTTTGGTCGGTCGTCCAAGCTGCGGAAGATTACTATGAGCATTTCATCTATACAACAGCGATTCGGTGGCTGCGATTCATGTTGCTGGGTATTTCGTTCCTGCTCCCTTCACTATATGTTGCAGCCACCACATTCCATCCGCAGTTAATTCCAGCGAGTTTACTGCTTAGTATCTCTGCCGCTCGAGAAGGCGTTCCTTTTCCGGCCGTTGTAGAAGCATTGTTGATGGAAGTCATGTTCGAGGCGCTTAGGGAAGCCGGCATCCGTTTGCCCAAACCGATCGGTTCGACGGTCAGTATGGTTGGGGCATTGGTAATTGGGGAATCGGCAGTGCGTGCCGGCATCGTTTCGGCGCCCATGGTCATTGTCGTTGCGTTTACAGGTATAGCCTCGTTTTCTATTCCCCGTTATAATTTGGGGCTGGCTTTTCGAATTTTGCGGTTCCCGCTATTAATCTTGGCGGGCACGTTAGGTTTTTACGGAATTGGCTTCGGATTAATCGCGCTCCTTATTCATCTGGTCAATCTTCGTTCGTTTGGAGTCCCTTTTCTAGCCCCGGTTGCTCCCCAGATTCCCGGAAATTTAAAGGATGTTCTGTTCCGTTCGCCGCGCTGGGCTTTGAATGCTCGACCAACCTACCTTGCAGGAAGGGATAAAAAACGCATTCCAAAAGGGCAAAAGCCTGGTGAAAAACGAGGGAGAAGCGAATAGGCATTGAAAACAAGTATCCGATTAGCCATAGATAGGAGCGCGCTTGCGAATGAAAATATCCGGACTGCAGCTTTTCTGGCTGATCCTAAATACGATAACCGGCCTTGGTATTTTGTTTACGCTGTCACCAGCCATTGCCGAGGCTAAGCAAGATGCTTGGATTTCCATCACGTTGTCTGGAATAATCGGGCTCTGCATGATGATCCTCGCTGTAAAGGTAAGCCTTCTTTACCCCGAGCAAACATTTATACAATATAGCCAGACGATATTAGGGAAATGGTTAGGGAAAATTCTCGTCATTCCTTACTTTATGATGTGGTATTCGGTAAGCGGGATTATTTTACGCAATTCCTCCGAATTTATATATGTTGCGCTGTTTAATGAAACACCTTTAACCGTGTTATCCATCGTCGTGTTAATTTTGGCGATTTACGTTGTTTATACAGGAGGCCTTGAAGGAATCGCCCGTTGCAGTGAAATGATGGGCCCATTTATTGTGCTTATGCTTTTGGGCACTTTCGTTCTTAGCATAAATCAATCGGATTGGCAGCAATTAATACCCGTCTATGCGGATTCCGGTTTGAAGTCCATTTTGAAAGGGGCCGTTCCCCTCGTTGCTTTTTATGGCGATATCATCTTGTTTGTCATGGTGTTTCGTTTTCTTGCGGATTTCCGTCAAGCATTCACGCGGTCCATGTGGGGGATAGCCGTTTCCTCTATTTTGACTATCGCAGCAACGGCGATGATCATTATGACATTTGGGCCGACGCTTCCCTCGCGAATGTGGTTTCCTTTTTTAAGTATGACGAGGTTTATTTCCGTCTTGGGATTTATTGAAAATGTCGATATCTTTGTCGTGATCATCTGGATGTTTTCTGTTTTTATCAAATTGTCTTTGTACTTGTTTGTCACCATTTACGGAACCGCGCAGTGGCTCAATATGAAAGATTGGAGAAAGTTGATTTGGGTTGTTGTTCCAATTATATTTCTTTACTCGCTGTTGCCAAAGAACATTGCGGAGGTCGTGGTAGATTTCCAACAATCTATGATACCTCGTGCTCTGCTCATTTACGCATGTGTCTTTCTCCTATTATTATGGATTGTTGGGCTGATCCGCCAAAAGAGATCCAACAAGAAGGTGAGCCCGCAATGAAATCAATACACTTTATGAATCCTGTCCTATTACTCTTGCTCATGCTATTGACGACAGGTTGCTGGGACCGCAAAGAACTCAACGACCAGGCCATTATCACCGCCTGGGGATTTGACTTGAACGAAGATCAAATGTTTACGGGGACTGCACAGTTTGCAATTCCATCAAAACTAGGCGTCGGTGAAGGGAAAAGCCAGGGCAAGGCTTTTTTTACCGTATCGGGAAATGGGAAAAATATGTACGATGCCTCCAAAAATATGCGGTTAAAACTATCCCGACCGTGGTTTGAAGGGCATAGCGGGGTAGTCCTGATCGGGGAAACATTAGCAAAACATGGCCTTGCAAACATTTTGGATGAATTAGGCCGGGATCCCACTGTTCGTCTGCGAAGGGACATAATGGTCTTAAAAGGGGGCGCGGTACAGGATTTTCTCGAATTGACGTATCCGCTGGAGCGTGTATCCGCTGATGCTATTGTCAAAATGCATGAGACAGCTGGATTAAAGGCCAATCGCACGTTGCGAAACTTTTATATGGCTGCTGAGAGCGAGGAGAGCAGCCCTTTCTTGCCTGTGATCGAGATGAATGACAGTTCTTCCAAGGGAAGCTCTGAACGAACAGATCCAAAGATGAAGTTATGGGGGTTCGCTATTTTTAACAAAAACTCCCGGCTCGCCGGATATTTACCCATGAATATGGGTTACTACCAGCAATGGATCAAAGAGCAATTGAAATCAATAATCATCACTGTAGATATACCTGGGGAGAAGGGAAACGTCGTGGTGGAGGCAAACCATTTGAAAAGTAAAATCGTGGCATCCCCGCTGGGCTCGAAGGTGCATTTTCTCGTTACGCTTAGCGGAAAGGGGAAAATTCGGGAAAACAATACTCGTTTAGACTTGGCTGTTTCTAAAAACATCGCTCTGGTCCAGAATGAATTAAATACACAAGCTGGTACATATGTCCATCAGATCATAAAGAAAGTGCAACCTCTCGGCACAGACATTTTCGGTTTTGGCGAAGCTTTTCACCGACAACATCCGTATACGTGGAAAACATTAAAACAGGAATGGCCAGAGAAATTTGCAGAGGCGGAAATTTCCGTTTCACTGAGCCTGCAGATTCAAGAAACAGGATTAATAGGTATACCATATATTTTGAAAAATAGAGAGATCAAAAAATAAAAAGGGATACTTAAAATGTCATTGGAGCGAAGTACGGTGTAAAGACTGCCATCATGCTGTGCACATCGCAAAAAATCTCCCTTGGATCATTCCTAAGGGAGATTTTCCATTTCATTTACTGAACAAGCTCTGTTACAAAATTTTTGAATATGGTGGCTACTGCTGCTCTGTCGGCATTTGCCTTTGGTTCGAATGTATTTCCGCCAATTCCGCTTATCATGCCATAACTTTGAATTGTAGTCACTGCATCCTTCGCCCAATCGCTCACTAAGTTTGCATCTGCAAAGGCTGGCTTGTTTGTGCCTGCTAATTTTGTACCCTTGTACTCCATATAGTTATGAAGCATCACAGCCATTTGCTCGCGAGTAATAGGTGCAGATGGATTAAATTTTCCATTCCCCATACCTGACACAATCTTTTTATCAGCTGCCCAGGCAATTGCAACGCCATACCAAGCATTCTTATCAACGTCCACAAATACTGATGTATTGTAGCCGGTAAGGTCTGCTCCCTCTATATTTGCAATGACCTTAGCAAACATGGCTCGTGTCATTTCATTATTCGGTGCAAACTCATTCTCGCTTATCCCATTGAAATACTGTCGAGCTGCTACAAAGTCTACTGCATCTGCAAACCATTGTGTGCTTAAGACATCTGCAAACGACACTTTATTGTAGTCAATAACAAAGCTAGAGAAGTGGTTAACCGTCATCTTTACTGTACCAGCCTCTGCATTGTATAATCCCATGACATGTTCAAGCTTTCCGTTCTTGTCCAGATAATATATCACAATAGCGTTTGGATTCTCACCTTCGCGTAATGTGTACGGAACGGATACGCTCGCTAAACCGCCATTGAAATCACTGATCTCTTTATCACCGCTTGTTACTGTAAAATCGAATATCGGTCTGTCTGCAATCCGCTCTTTAGTAACTCCGGACACTGAAAGCGTGCTCGAATCAACAATGCTGGCAGAAATCTTAACATCGGCCTTAGCCGCTTTTTCAATTGCTTTTAGAGTTATATCGTCAAACGTGATGGTTGCAATTGGTGATGCAATTACAAGCGCTTCTACCCGAGCTTCGGCTAATGCTCTAATCGATTGGTTTGGAATCATCACTTCAACTGTTTTGACATTTGCAATAGCTTCTACTTTGATTTCAACAGTGGTTTTTGCTCTGTTCGAAGCTTCCACGAAAGCAATTGCTTCTGCTAATGCTTGTTCAGTTAGAGCTGCTTTAGCTATGCCGCCTTCAGAAGTTTGTGTTAACTCGGAAGTAACGTTGATTCTGTTCTGATCTACTTTCGGCGCGCCTGGTGTTGGAGTAACTGTTCCAATGTTATCGCCTCCCGGGCCGCCACTTTCTTTATAATCAGATGCAATAGAACCTATAGATAAAGAACCCGATTTTTCTCCATCTTTAAATCGATATACCGGTCTTTGACCATTTTTTGTGAAATTTGCCTCTGCGATTGCAAATCCTTCATTATTGGCACTAATATCGACACCACTTGCTGGCATGATATGAATAATTTCCGGATTTTTCTCTCCATTGATTGATATTTTTGCTGCACGGTTATTATATCCATTATCTGCAACAACCCACAATACATTTTCATAGGTATCATAGTCGAGAGCCATTGCTCCGCCAATTTTTCCGTCAATATCAGCAATTTGTACAGAACTTCCATCCTCGTTTAAAACATAGGCATACACATGTCCATTATCCTCTAATGCCACAAAGAACACACCATTTGCAATGGCGTTCGGATAATTAGCTGCATCAAAAGCTGCATCCGTGTTTTGGTCATAAAGCTTGCCATCAACATTTGCATTTGATACCCATTCTACAGCTTCAATCCCCATATTGGCAGAAACCTGTGGTAATGAAGCGGTTAAATCCCACTCCTGCAAGGCAACTAAGTCATTGTCTTCTATACGTGGATCAACTTTCAAAATCACATTAAAGTTAACGCCTTTAACATTATTATCACGTTCAGAAGCAATATAAACAAAACCATCTCCATCTACTGTAATTCCTTCTGCATCCGGACCTGCTGCTTTTTCATTGTCTGCATCTTTTTGGAATCGAACACGCTTACCGTTTTCAAAGCCTTTTGCAAAACTTAACTCTCCATTTTTAGAAACGTCCAAAATCCAAAACTTACCCGTACCGTTATCAACCGCATATAATTGGCCATTAAAGAAATCCAATCCGGAAGAATCCTCTAAAAATGTTGGTTCAAGGTCAAAAATCACAACTTCGCCATTACCTGGCCATGCAATAACATCAGGAAAACCTTCAAATTTATTTGCTGCGCCAGGTGTTGCTTCCTTTGTATTTCTATACTCTGTTCCAGTTAAATCAGGATACAGTCCCCAGGTAGGATTTGTATGATCTGGCCATGTTGTGCTGGCTATTAACCTCTCATTTTCAAATAGGCGTACAGAATCATCCTTTCCAAGTCCAAAACCAAACTCTTCTTCTGTCAATACCAAAAATCCAAATGCTGGAATCGTTGTACCTTCAGGAAGAACATATTGATGTGCATCGTCACTGTCTTTCATTACTATTCCCGAAATATCTAAAACTTCTCCTGTTGGATTAGCAAGTTCTATCCAATCAGGTCCCTTATTCAAGTCATTTGACTGTATTTCATTTAAAGTAACAAGATTTGTTACAATATTCGCTTTTCCCTTAGTCGAAGTGGGAAACTCTATTAATTCGCCTGTTCCATCTGGAATTCGCGCGTATACACCATTTGCATGGACTTCCCACGAATACTCTGCAATGGACACACCATCCTTATTAAAAATAGTAACTTTATCTGCCTTCCCTAAGCCAAATGTAAAATGGATATTTTGATCAAAAACATAAAACTCACCTGGTTTAAGAACTGTTCCATCTACTACAGGCGTTATATCTGCAGCATGCCCTACCGGGTCATCATCATATAAATACCAGCCAGATAGATCTACGGCTGTTGTTCCTCTATTAAAAATTTCAACCCAATCTGTTTCATCATCGTTAGACTCTACTTCATTGATGACAATCTGAGGTGCATACCAATCGTTTTTTAGTCCCTTTGTTTCTTTCGTTAATCCAAACGAACCGGTCCCATCCGGATATCTTCCGAAAGACGCCACTGCCTCATCGCCTTCATAACTTGCATGCTCAGTCCATGAATATTCATCCAGTAAATTTCCTTCGTTGTCATATACACGAATAGAATCTCCTGAACCAATACCAATTGCTGCTGCGAACTCACCTGGAACGTAGGCATCTGTCTGATCATCATATACTTGACCAACCGTATTTGCCTCAACTACAAACAATCCGCCTGCTTGCAGTTTTGTTCCTTCTACAAATTTCCAACGATGGTCATTAGAATTATCACGAATTTCATAACCAGAAAGATCCATCTCTTCTGTTCCTAGATTAATAAACTCTACCCAATCATCCGGCGAAGAATTAATCTCATTAATTAGTAATCTATGTTTAGGTAACTCTTCTTTTTCTACAATATTTAACTTGCCTTTGGTTGGTTCCTGATCAACAAATCCTCCTGTACCGTCTGGAACCCTTGCATATGTGCCAACTGCATGACCTGAATAATTATACGAATCCAATAACGTATTGCTACGATCATACAAGGAAACTGTATCCTCTTTTCCCAAGGATAGATTGTTTAACAAAACATTATGTTCAATAACCAGAATTTCGCCAGCTTTTAATATAGTACCTTCCTCAATACGCCATTCTTTATTTTCTGCCACCCGCTCTAAATCTTTATCATCTGTAACAAACCATCCGCTGACATCTATATCTTCATTGCCAGTATTCATGATTTCAATCCAATCTATATCTGTCACCGGATCATTAGATTCAATTTCATTAATAAAAACTGTATTTTCTACTTCTGATGCCCGTACATACTGCATTGGAAGTAATAGCATGGATGCAATAATTAACACATTTAACATACTCATTGCTTTTATCCTTCTTTTCATTTTCACTGCTCCCTATTCATTTTTATGATTAAGCCTTATTCCGAGCCACTATTTCAATGATGAGACATCATTGTAAAATTCAAATGTACTTTACGTAATAAGTTTGTTAATTTTGCAAACTACCACTTTATCCCATCTATAAAGAGGTGGTGAACGAATTTCCGGTAACAGTGTAATATAGACTGTCGATTAATCGTGAATAGTTGCAACAAGCAAGAGAATGAGGTGCCACTCCATTAAAAAGGGGATTCCGACCGCTGTTGTAGTCCAATTGTATGAATAATTATCCCTGTTATGGTTAAACTTGGCCTACAAAGGCGAACGCTGCCGCTTCTCTATTCCCATTCTTGCTCTCCGTTCCCCCTTTCTCAAAGACAAAAAAACAAGATGCCGGAAGCTAATAGCCTGCATCTTGTTTTCTATTGGTTGCTCTATTTAATTAACACTTACCTCTTTATTTGGATTCAAGTAACTTTGATGAAGATGTTCACATCTTTCAAGTTCTTTCTGACAACATCTGGTGCCAGACAAACCGCATCATCAATGTCTCCGCCAATATCTGTATCAAGCAATACTTTTTCTATTTTCTTTACCTTCTAGCAGTGGCGTTAGTGCTTCATTATACATACGTTTCCAGTCAATGCAACGGCGGCATTTTTGCTCCAATGAGTATGTATCCCAATCGTTATCAGGAACACTAGTAATTGCAATCATTATGGATGGTAAAGTATACCATGTCTAATTTTTTTGCTATAATCGATTGTATTCAGCATTTGATTTCTCATAATTGTGATGCAATATTAGGTATAATTTATTTAATAAAGGAGAGATAAGGTGTGGGCAACTTATCCATTGAAAAGCAAAGGGAAATTTCTGCAACAACCAAGGCAGTATGAAACGTACTTACTAATCCTGACTTCATCAAACAGTGGTTAGGGGTAACAGTTAAAACAGATTGGACAGTAGGAAGTCCGATTACTTTCTCATTCTCATGGGAAGGTAAAGAATATGAAGACAAAGGTCACGTCCTTAAACATGAATTACAGAGCATTTTCTCATATGATTACTGGAGTGGCTTTTCAGGCACTACTGACAGTCCGGAAAACTACTCAATCATAGAGTTTAATCTAAATAACAACGGTGAACAGACAACACTGAGATTAAAACATAGCAACTTCTCTACCCCGACGATGTATGAGCATTCAGACAAAAACTGGGAAGAAACTTTAGATGTTATTACAAGGTTAGCTGAGGAATCCAAAAGGAACAAAATCACCTATCGGTGACCTAACC
>NZ_JBOZWO010000026.1:0-97056 GCF_050864975.1 Paenibacillus sp. GXUN7292
TGGATGAATAGGGCATTTCACTCGTTGTTCAGTTTTCAAAGAACAAATTTCCTGAAACGATTATCTTTTCCTTATTAGGAAGAATGACTTGTCGTTTCTCGTGTGCACCGCGTTGTCTCAGCGGCGACTTTTATAATATATCACAGGCGCCCATCTTAATGCAAGCATTTTTTTTGAAAAAGTTTTAAAATGTTTTTTTTAAAAAAATGCTTGTCTTTAAAACAACTTCAAGCGCGTGTTCTAATGTAGCACACATCAACATATTTCGTCAACCACATTACCTTCTATTTTACGCTACATTTTTTGCCAAGAACATTCGCGCTTATTTCTGTTATGTAACTCGGCTGCAGGCCGTTTCTATATATTGATTATATAATTCCATTTTCTCTATTAAACAACTATCCATTGTAATCCGGCCAGCAAAGCAACACCGGGCACTCCCAATACAACCACCGTTCCTATTGTAAAAGGATTGATCGGTATATATATAGCTGGGAGTACGGTCCATTTATTAATTACATATAACACTCCTGCTGCCGCAACCAAATGCAATGCGAATCTCCAAAACCATCCCCAGGACAATTTCCGGCGAATGACAATAAATATTAGCATAGAACTCGAAATAATAAATAATGCCGCCCATAATAACTTCATTACTACTCGCCTCTTTCTATCCAATTTGGAGTCTGGCCATATAATTGCCTTTCCATGTTAAGCTGCTTTGCTTTTTTCAACAGCATGCTGTACTTCTTCTCACACGCGATAAGCGCATAAATTGCATAGTCGATTTGCTCTTGGCCATGCGCATAGTTGAACATTCGGTTAGCTGCATCCCATTCCTTTAGAGCTCGTTCTATATCCGCTTGCAATTCATCCCGCTCGTCAATACTGCTTCTATTTATCCCGTTGCTCATCTAGCATTCCTCCTTGCATTCTAATCTCTCTACTATTTCTATAAATGAGAGTGAATAAATAGAACTCTATCCTTGTTTTAGACAACAAAAAAAGAGCTCCTCCAATTAGCGCAAGCTATCGGAAAAACTCTTCTCGACTATTGTTTCTATTCGATTAACTCAATTCCCTGCGTCCTTCCAACGCTTTCGACAACGTCACTTCATCGGCGTATTCAAGATCGCCGCCAACCGGCAAGCCATGAGCGATACGTGTAACTCGAATGCCGAACGGCTTTACCAACCGCGACAAATACATGGCAGTCGCTTCGCCTTCAATATTAGGGTTCGTTGCCAAAATTAACTCTTGTACGCTTTCATCGCTTAGTCTGCGAAGCAGCTCTGCAATTCTAATCTCCTCCGGTCCGATTCCTTCCATAGGAGATATTGCTCCTTGCAGCACATGATAATAGCCATTGAATTCCTTCATGCGCTCCAGCGCGACCAAATCCTTCGTTTCCTGCACGACACAAATGACAGACTGATCACGCGACTTATCCTGGCAAATCGAGCAAGGGTCTGTATCCGTAATATTGCAGCAAACAGAACAATAAAATAAATTGCGTTTTACGCTAACTAGCGCTTTAGCAAAATCAATAACATTATCTTCTTCCATCCTTAAGACATGAAAAGCCAAGCGAGCAGCCGTTTTCGGCCCAATACCAGGTAATCGCGTAAAGGAGTCTATTAATTTTGCAATCGGTTCCGGGTAATGCAAGAACGGCACAGCTCCTTTCAACCTTAAAAGAACGCCTCTGCATCCTGGCAGAGACGCTCTCATTGCTTCTTATTTTAAAATAATCCTGGAATTTTCATGCCGCCTGTAAATTTACCCATGTCTTGATTTGCAATATCGTCCACTTTAGTAAGAGCATCATTAACAGCAGTCAAAACTAAATCCTGCAGCATCTCAACATCTTCCGGATCTACTGCCTCTGGATTAATTACGATATTCAATATTTTTTTATGGCCATTTGCTGTTACAGTCACAACACCGCCGCCAGCGCTTCCTTCAACCGTTTTATGTTCAAGCTCTTCTTGAGCCTTCATCATCTGCTCCTGCATTTTTTTAACTTGCTTCATCATTTGATTCATATTGTTCATTACGGGTCACCTCATCAAATAGTTTATTCTGTATCCTTGATTACTACTAATTCCTCACCGAATAGCTTTACTGCTTCTTCAATCCATTCCGGCTGACTGGCAGCCGTTTGCGGGTCAGCATGCTCGGTTTGCAATTCAAATACTTCGTCAGGACTCTTCTCTATTCCTTCTTCAAGCGCAGCTTGCCACTCTCTTTGCATAACTGTAACAAGCCGAAGCGTCCTGCCCATAACCTGTTCGGCAACTCGCTCGATAATCGCGCGATGATCCGGCTTCTCCGTCGTCTCGCGATGAATATCGTTTTTAAACGCAATTACCAAATCGCCATTGGCCACAGCCGCTAGCTCGCCATCCTTCAGCCAGGCATGCAGCGTAACCTTTTCATCTCTTACCCGCTGCAGCAGATCGCTCCATTTCATGCGGGCTTGAACAGTTTCCGGCTCTGAGCTTGCGGCAATATACGGATCAAGCTTAACTTTCGTCCTTATAACGCCGCTATTTGCACCAAAGCCGCCTCGGCCGCCAATTCTGCTGGGCGCCGCTTTGGGCGCTGCATTCTGTTCAGCAGCTTGAGCCGGGTCAACTCCTGTTCGCATGAGCTTCTCAAGCTTGGTCTCCAGTTCGGAAACCTGCTTGCGCAAAGCCTGCAGCTCTGACGAGCTCGCTCCAGCGCCAGCTTTCTCTTGATGGGCGGCGGCGCCGCTATCCTCCATCGTGCAAAGCTTCAGCATCGCAACTTCAAATAGCGTCTGAGGCTGCGATGCATGCTTGAGCTCTATTTGATAGGCATGCAGCTCATCTATCATGGCAAACAAGCGAGCGGAGCTAAACGCTTCAGCGACACCGATAAAGCGCTCTGTATCTACGATGCGGTCTGTAACTGACTTGCCTGATGCAAGCTTGAGCACGAGCAAATCACGGAAATAATAAATCAGGTTTTCCATGCACTTGTCTGCACTTTTGCCCGCTTGCATTAAACCTTCAACAAGAGGCAGCACCGCAGGCGCATTCCGATCCTTGATCGCATCAGCCAGCTGATAAAATTGATCAGCAGCCATCCCTCCCGTTACATCAACGGCAGCTTCCAGCGTCAGCTTCCCATCTCCAAAAGCGGCGACCTGCTCCAGCAAGCTTATCGCATCGCGCATGCCGCCTTCCGACAGCCTGGCTACATATGCAATCGCATCCTTGTCGGCTTGTATGCCTTCTTCCTGGCAAATTTGCATAAGCCGGTCAATCTGCTCTTCCAGTGATACTTGCCGGAAATCAAATCGCTGGCAGCGAGATATAATTGTAGCCGGCAAACGATGCGGCTCTGTAGTTGCCAATATGAAGATAACATGCCCCGGAGGTTCCTCCAAGGTTTTGAGCAGAGCATTAAATGCCTCTGATGTCAGCATATGCACCTCATCGATGATGTACACTTTATAGCGTACCTCAGAAGGGGCAAAGCGCACCTTATCACGAATATCACGAATTTCGTCAATACCGCGATTAGAGGCTGCGTCAATTTCCACAACATCCATAATATGGCCTGCTGTGATGCCTTTGCAAGCTGCGCATTCATTACACGGTTCAACGGTTGGTCCTTGTTCACAGTTTACAGCTTTCGCTAAAATTTTAGCAGCAGTAGTCTTACCTGTGCCACGCGGTCCATTGAACAAATAAGCGTGCGACACCCGCTGCTCTCGAATCGCGTTTTGCAGCGTTTGAATGATATGCTGTTGTCCAACCATATCCTGAAACGTCTGCGGACGCCAGGCTCGATATAATGCAATATACGACACGCGTACCGTCCCTTTCACTTTGCTTCAATAAGCATTTGATGCCAAAGCTTAATCTATTATACTATAACTTGCCTGCAAGCAAAATGTCTTACTTAATTATCCGCAATTGTTAGATTTACTTCATTTTCCCCAAGATAAACAAAAAAAGCCTGCAGCGAAGCTGCAGGCTCTGTTATCAGCGTGTGTAGTACCGTACACCCGCCTCTGATATATGCAATCCGAGCGGCATTCTTGATTACAGCTCAAACCAGGTGACCCTTCGGCACATGAACTAACTTGCTTACGGCTGCTTCCTTCCGGACCTGACCGGGTTCACAAGCGTTCATTGCGAAGGACCCAATTCTCAACACTGCTCACAAGCGCCAAACCTCACATCAACATAACCTCGGGCGGGAATTCAACCTCGCTACAGCGGATTGCGAGTTACAGGGCACCGCTACCTCCCCGTCTAGCACGGCAAAAACAAGTATAGTACATTCTGAAGGAAATCGCAACATTATATCCGCCTACTTCGAATTTTCCACGGAAACCTGCACCTCATACTCCGGAAAATTCCACTGCAATTTAGATTGCGTTTCGGTCTGCAGCTTTATTTTATTTGCTTCAGACATTTGATTATCGACGCGAAGCTTCAGCAGTATTTTATTGCCAGCAAACTTCAATTCCTGCTTCTTGATGCCGGTTATCGGCGCGAGCAGCTCATGAATAAAATCTATGCTTTGCTGGTAAGACAGTGTTGAATGACGATTAATCAAATTGGGATTGCTGTTAGAATATCCTTTAAACCCATCTTCTCCGTAGGATTGTTTTTGTATTTCCGATTCCCTGGAGCAGCCTGTTGTTGCAACAGCCATACTTAAGCTTATCAGCATTACAACAATAAGTATTTTTGAAATTACGTATCTATTTGCTGCAAATCGATTGCCATTGTTTTTTTCCAATCAAAAAACCTCCCTTAACCATAGGATGGCTGAGGAAGGCTCTTGTATTCTGCCAATTTCAGGCAAAATGTAGTTATTATTACATTCCGTATTTCTTCTTGAAACGGTCGACGCGACCGCCGGCATCCAGGAACTTCTGCTTACCCGTATAGAATGGGTGACAAGCGGAGCAAACCTCTACACGAAGACTAGGTTTGATTGAACCTGTTTCGAACGTATTTCCGCAAGCGCAAGTTGCTGTAACGACGTGGTATGTCGGATGAATTCCTTGTTTCATCTCGTTCACCTCTTTCTGCCCTGAGCCACATGCGAGCCCAGAGTTAAAAATAACACATGAAGGGATTATAGCATGAATTGTTTCATCGGCGCAATGTAAAACATAGGTTATCCATTATTTATCCGTAAGCTATTTGCGCTGCAATTGCTCCGGCGCACATGCGTATAGGAGCCTATGACAACATCAGGAAGCTCGGATCTGAAAATGTCCAGCATCTGCTTCATGCCATAAATCTCGCCCTTTGCTTTTGGAATAAGCTGCAAGTAGCTTTCCGGGTCTATATTCAAATTGCGCATTTGAATTAGCTTTAAGCCTGTCCGTTTGGCAAAGCCCAGCATGGCCTCGATTTCTTCCTCGCGATCAGTAACACCCGGGAATATCAAGTAATTAATGGAAGTATATACTCCCTGATCTGTCGCATAGCGCAGCGACCTCTCAACGTTTTGGAGCGTATAGGCACGCGGCTTATAGTAAGCATTATAGTGCTCCTCTATTGCACTAATTGTACTTACGCGCATTAAATCCAAGCCGGCATCAACGATCGCTCGCATGAAGTCGGTTAAGCCGGCATTCGTATTAATGTTAATAAACCCTTTTGAGGTCTGCGCCCTGACATTTCGAATCGCTTCTACGATTATTTTGGCTTGCGTAGAAGGCTCGCCTTCGCAGCCTTGTCCGAAGCTGATAATGGAATCATGCTCGCGAAGATGCTCAAGCATAATTTGCGTCACTTCATCCACGGTCGGCTTAAAATTCATTCTTGTTTGCGGCGCAACAAAGCCGCTGTCGTCAGGCTGCTCCGAAATGCAGCCAAAGCAGCCGGCATTACAGGAATAGGATACGGGCACCGCACCTTCCCAGCGCTGCAAAAAGGTATTGGACGATGTCAAGCATTCATATTCCAACGCGCAGTGCGACAAATGCTTATAAAGACGATTGTCAGGATACTTTTGCAAAATGCGGTCCACCTGCAGACGCAGCTCATCGCGATCGCAATTCAAAGGGTCCCAGCGCTCCGGATCGTCACATTGCTCGGCAGCAACATAAAACTGGTCATCCTTCCATACCACAGCAGTATAACCGAATAACGGAAGCTTTTCCTCCTGATTCGATTTCACATAACTGGGCAAGCATAGCCTCGTAAATCCTTGTGGCAGCAATGCGCCCACAGCGTGCACAGTGCCGGGAACAACCTGCATCTGGTCATTATGAATGGATAGGCCTATCGGCTTCGTAAAAGGCAAGCTGACGAGCGTAGCTCCTTCCGGCAATGGAATGAGCTCGTCCTCCATAATTTCCACAATCGCATCGCCGCTTCTTCCAAGCGCGATAAACTCCGGATGGTCAAACAAGTTGCCTTGCTCATCTGCATATACGAGATTCATGTTAGTCTCCTTTCAAACGAGCTAAGAGCTGTGCGGAGTTCGAACGACTGTGCGGCGTGTTGATGAAGCCGCATGATTCCCGCCTTGTTTTGGCGCCGCTTTATCTTGCTTTATTTCTGCTGTATCCAGTGACATTAAAAACTGTTCGTTATTTTCTGATTCCTTAAGCTTCTTCAGGAAATTGTCCACGAAGTCCGGGCTGTCTGTCAAGCTGCGGCGAATAGCCCACACTTTATCCAGCTCTTCCTTCGTAAGCAGCATTTCTTCGCGGCGTGTGCCGGATCTGCGCATATCCAGCGCAGGGAAAATACGGCGCTCGGCAAGCTTGCGGTCAAGATGCAGCTCCATATTGCCTGTTCCTTTAAACTCCTCATAAATAATATCATCCATGCGGGAGCCCGTTTCCACAAGCGCTGTTGCCAATATCGTCAAGCTGCCGCCCTCTTCCACATTACGAGCCGAACCAAAAAACCGTTTGGGACGATGGAAAGCAGCAGGATCGATACCGCCGCTAAGCGTACGGCCTGAAGGAGGAATAACAAGGTTATAAGCGCGTGCTAATCTTGTGATCGAATCCATCAGTATAACGACGTCTTTTTTATGCTCAACCAACCGAAGCGCGCGTTCAAGCACAAGCTCAGCCACTTTAATATGATTTTCCGGCAGCTCATCAAAAGTCGAGGATACAACCTCGCCCTTAACCGAGCGCTGCATATCCGTTACTTCCTCAGGCCGCTCATCAATAAGCAGCACAAATAGCTCGATATCAGGATGATTTTCTGAAATACTATTTGCAATTTCTTTTAGAAGCAGAGTTTTACCTGCTTTTGGAGGCGCAACAATAAGACCGCGTTGACCAAGTCCTACAGGCGACAGCAAATCCATCATACGAGTGGATAGTCTTGCTTGGGTTGTTTCCAGAACCAATTTTTTTTCTGGATACAGGGGAGTTAGGGCAGGAAAGTGGAGACGTTCCGAAGCTGTTTCCGGGTTTTCACCATTAACCGCATTGACTTGCAGCAAGCCGAAGTATCTTTCGTTTTCCTTTGGCGGACGGCATTTGCCTGAAACCAGGTCGCCGTTTCTAAGATCAAATCTGCGAATTTGCGAGGCTGAAATATAAATATCCTCTTTGCTCGGCAAGTAATTGATAGGGCGCAAAAATCCGAAGCCTTCCGGCAATACATCCAGCACGCCCTCCATAAACATAAGTCCGCTTTTTTCCGCTTGAGCACGCAATATTGCAAAAATTAATTCCTTTTTCTTAAGCGTTCCATAATAAGCAATTTGATATTGCTTGGCCAGCTTATACAATTCTGTCAGTTTTAGTTCTTCCAGATCAGCAATCTGAAGATCCGACATATTCTCACCACTTTGTTTAAAGTTTATTTGCAAATATCAATCCTATTGATTATCAGTTTTTCCAAAAATCTAGCATCTATTCTAGTATATCTTGAAAAACGTATACTATTCCTCTTGCTCTCGCCATACTTCTGCGCCAAGAAGTCGCAATTTTTCATCCAAATCATCATATCCGCGATCTATATACTCGACACCTGTAATCTCAGTTATATCATTATCGACAGTCAGCGCAGCTATAACTAGCGCAGCCCCCGCTCTCAAATCAGCAGCCTTTACTTTGGCAGCATTTAATTTGCCGCCCTCAATAATGGCTGATCTGCCTTCTACTCGGATATTAGCCCCCATCCGTGCCAGCTCAGGAACATGCTTAAACCTCGTGCCATAAACATAATCGGTCAAAATACTGACCCCTGCCGCTTGCGTCAGAAGCGTCGTCATAGGCGATTGCAGGTCCGTTGCAAAGCCTGGGTACACAAGCGCTTTAACATCAATGGGCGAATACGAATCCTTGCCAATAATACGGATCGACTCATCCAGCTCATGAACCTCAACGCCCATTTCCTCCAGCTTGGCCGTAATGGCTTCCAAATGCTTTGGTATAACATTATCAATTAGAACGTCGCCGCGAGTTGCAGCAGCAGCAATCATATACGTGCCCGCTTGAATCCGGTCGGGAATAATAGAATGGCGGCAGCCGTGCAGCTTATCGACACCCTCAATGCGGATCGTTTCTGTACCTGCACCTTTAATTACTGCTCCCATCGCGTTCAATAAAGTAGCTACATCTATAATTTCAGGCTCTTTTGCCGCATTTTCGATAATTGTGGAGCCCTTGGCTCTTGAAGCCGCAAGCATAATATTAATAGTTGCTCCCACACTGGCAACATCGAGGTAAATTTTGGCGCCGCGCAATTGCTTGGCGAATATTTTCATTGAACCGTGTTCGTTTACTACCGTTGCTCCAAGAGCTTCGAAACCTTTAATATGCTGATCAATAGGTCTAGGCTCAAAATTGCAGCCCCCTGGCATGCCAATAGTCGCTTCTCCAAAACGACCCAGAAGCGCACCCATTAAATAATACGATGCACGAAGAAGCTTCACCTTGCCGTTAGGCATCGGTACAGATCTCAGATTTGCCGGATTAATGCGCATCACATCATCTTTGCGCGAAACTGTCGCGCCAAGCTCTTTCAATATTTCGCTGTAAACTGCCACATCACTAATTAACGGCAAATTATCAAGAATTACTTCAGATTCCGCTAAAATAGCTGCTGGAACAAGAGCCACAGCACTATTCTTTGCTCCACTTATTTGAACAGTTCCTCGCAGCGGCCGTCCGCCACGTATCATTAATTTTTCCATCAAATCTATGGTCCTCCCGTTAAGTACATAGCAAGATGAAACGGCTTCGTCTTACTCTTTCAAGGCACATACAGTTTCTATATTCCTATGAAGACGTACCTTTTCTTTTTAAAAATCGCCAATCTCTACTATCTTATCAAAAAAGAACAGCCCCGTCCTTGAAAGAAGCGAATTAGTTTTCTTAAAAAATCATCATAAATCGTATACCAGATAAAGAAACTTACAACATCCTATATTACAAGGATAAACGGCTTCGCCGTCCTTTGGACAGGCGCGTTTACCGATGAAATATAAGAACAGATATAAGGTTACAAAAACTTATACTTTCTTATATTTTAAAAAAGAAAAACCGCCTCGGCACTAGCAGCAGCAAGCTCAAATAGAGCCCATTGCTTAAAAGCCTTCACAGACTTCCTGCGGTACTTAGGCGGTTTTCTCTTACTTGTATCAATTACGCTTGGTTGTTGCTTCCGAACAAGCGAATTTTTTCACGAATAACTTGAACCATTGCATCACGAGCAGGTGTCAAATATTTACGAGGATCGATCACTTCAGCGTTGCCGCCAAGTACTTCACGAATTGTTTTTGTGAATGCCACTTGGTTTTCAGTGTTTACGTTGATTTTGCCAACGCCGGCTTGAATCGATTTGCGGATTGCTTCGTCAGGAACGCCGGATCCGCCATGAAGAACGACTGGCACAGGAATTGCGCTAGCAACCTTTTCGATAATATCATAATGAATTTTTGGCTCGCCTTTGTACATGCCGTGAGCTGTTCCAACTGCAATTGCCAAGCAGTCTACGCCAGTTTCCTCGTAGAAGCGGATAGCTTCCTCCGGATTAGCCATTGTAGCATCTGCCTCATCAACGCTCAGGTCATCCTCAACGCCGCCAATTGTTCCAAGCTCGCCTTCTACAGATACGCCCATAGCATGAGCAGCGCGAACAACTTCTTTCGTTAATGCAATGTTTTCTTCAAGGCCATAGTGGGATCCGTCAAACATTACGGATGAGAAGCCAGCACGAATACATTTCATAGCTACTTCGAAGCTGCTTCCATGGTCAAGATGAAGCGCAATCGGCAAACCGGATTTCTCAGCAGCAGCCTTTGCCATTGCGACAGTGAATTCGATTCCCATATATCTCAAGGCGCCTTCGCTAACCCCGTAAATAAATGGCGAGTTTTCAGCCATAGCAGCTTCTACAGTTGCTTGAGCAAACTCAAGATTGTTCATGTTAAATTGACCTACTGCAAATTTTCTCTCTTTTGCTTTCGGCAAAAATTCATTCATAGATACTAAAGCCATAGTTCGTCTTCCTCCTATTGATTACAATCTAGGCCAAGCCCGTTCGACTTGTCATTCTGAGTTATTATACCATATCGCACCTACAATTAGTAAAGCTTGTTTTATTACCGCGACTGCAAACGCTGCTGCCAAATAACCCCTGCAATATAAAAAAAGACGACACCGCCATTTATTGGCAGATGTCGTCTCGTTCAAGACGTTTTTTTGGCATATAAATCAACGCTTGCCCCGCCCCGGAGCTGCTTGTTAACCTCCATGCGCATTTCATCAATATCAAAAGGCTTGGTGAAATGCATAAGTGCTCCAAGATCCGTAGCTTCCTTAATCATATCCAGTTCCCCGTATGCGGTCATCATAATGACTTTAATATGAGGATTGATAGCTTTAATATGTTTTAAAATCTCAAGACCGTCCATTCCTGGAATCTTCATATCCAGCAACACCAGATCAGGAGACTCTCTTTGAACTATTTCGAGTGCAATCTTACCGTTAGCTGCCTGGAATGTTTCATAGTCCTCATTACTGAATACTTCCACTAACAAAACGCGAATACCATTTTGATCGTCAACAATCAGCACTTTATTCTTCTCCAAAGCTCATTACACCCCCGAAATTAGGACAGTGGTTTGCACAATTCCGTGCTATTGCCCTTCACTGGTTAATGTATTCGCTGAGCTTCCTATAAATCCCTTCTCCGAAAAAAGAAAAAGTTGCCTCTATTGAAAAATAATCTCAATACGTGTATTTTGAGCCATTTTATTGCTTATTTCTCGGAATAAGCTAAAGCTGCACGTACAAAGCCTTGGAATAATGGCTGCGGACGGTTAGGTCTCGATGTAAATTCTGGATGGAATTGAACCGCAAGGAACCAAGGATGATCAGCCAGCTCGACCATTTCAACCAGCCTTCCATCCGGGGATGTGCCCGAAATGCGAAGACCCGCTTGTTCAAGCTGCTCGCGGTATTCATTATTGAATTCATAACGATGGCGATGACGCTCATACACAAGCTCATCTGCATACTCGCGCGCCGCATTCGTCTCAGGAACAATTTTGCATGGATACAAGCCTAGGCGCATAGTACCGCCCATATCCTCGACATCCTTCTGATCCGGAAGCAAGTCAATAACCGGATAAGGCGTTGCCGCGTTGATTTCCGAGCTGTTGGCATTCGCCAGCCCAGCAACATTACGAGCATATTCAATTACAGCAACCTGCATGCCCAAGCAAATTCCGAAAAACGGAATGCCATTCTCGCGAGCATATTGAATCGCATTAATTTTGCCTTCGATGCCGCGATCGCCAAAGCCGCCTGGCACCAAAATACCGTGCACGCCCTTCAGCTGCTCTTCTGTATTGCTTTCCGTAAGCTCCTCAGCATTAATCCAGCGGATTTTAACCTCTGAATCATTGGAAATGCCTGCATGTCCAAGCGATTCCACAATACTTAAGTAAGCGTCATGAAGCGCAACGTATTTGCCCACAATGGCAATTTCTGTTGTTTTATGCAGCGACTTTACACGGTCAACCATCGCTTCCCATTCCGTCATGTCGGCTGGACCGGCATCAAGCTTCAAATGTTTGACGACAATTTCATCAAGGCCTTGATCGCGAAGCATTAAAGGAACATCATACAAAGTAGAAGCATCGCGGCACTCAATAACCGCGTTTTCGTCGATATCACAGAACAATCCGATTTTACGCTTCAAATCATCAGCCAGCTCATACTCCGTACGGCAAATAATAACATTTGGCTGGATGCCGATGCTGCGCAGCTCTTTGACACTGTGCTGGGTCGGCTTCGTTTTTACTTCACCGGCAGCTTTAATATATGGTATAAGCGTAACGTGAACATACATGACATTGTCACGCCCAATATCGCTCTTGATTTGACGTATTGCTTCAAGAAAAGGCAAGCTTTCTATATCGCCAACCGTTCCGCCAATCTCAGTAATAACGACATCTGAGCCGGCTTCCTTGCCTGCGCGGAATACGCGATCTTTAATTTCATTCGTAATATGTGGAATAACTTGTACCGTTCCGCCAAGATAATCGCCGCGGCGCTCTTTTGTAATAACATGTGAGTACACTTTACCCGTAGTAACACTGCTGTTTTTGGAAAGATTAATGTCGATAAATCGCTCATAGTGACCAAGATCCAGATCTGTCTCTGCACCATCATCCGTTACAAACACTTCACCATGCTGATAAGGGCTCATGGTGCCTGGGTCTACGTTGATATAAGGATCAAATTTCTGAATGGTTACTTTCAAGCCTCTGTTTTTGAGCAAACGTCCAAGCGAAGCAGCCGCAATTCCTTTGCCTAAGGACGACACTACGCCTCCGGTTACAAAAATATATTTGGTCACTGTTCTAATACCCTCCATGCTTCTATGGTTGTCTATTCCTAAATTTATATGCAACAATTTGAACAGCTTATCATTTTGTTGCATTTCTCCGAATCAAGATGAAACGCAGTATGACGTATTTTACTCAGGACGAACGGTTTAACGTGGAAATATAAGAACAGTTTACATGTATAAACTTACATTTTCTTATATTTTCAAACAAAAAAAGTGTCACCCGTAGCTACGGGGGCACTTTTCTTTTGGCATAATTCTATGCATTATTAACTAACCGAATCTTAAGCCCATGCAATAGTTTACTCTTACCCACTACTACCTGTCAAGACAAACAAAGAGGTATTCGAAATGGAATATTTTCAAGTTCAAAAATACGATTATTTATCGTCTTCTTCTTCCTCATCCTCGTATTCCTCTTCTTCCTCATCCAGGTCATCATCTTCCAAATCTTCGTCTACTTCTTCGTCGATTTCTTCATCATCCAGCTCTACGTCTTCGTCAACTTCAGCGTCTTCCTCGTTTTCGTCATACTCGTCACGATCTCCATCGTAATCCTCGTATTCCTCATCGCCGCTGTATTCTTCTTCCTCGTCAACATATATATCGTCATCCTCGAGATCATCATCATCATTGATAATGCGAGTACGCTTAGCGTTGCCGATCGGATCCTCTGAGCGCTCTACTGGGTACCAGCGCTTTAATCCCCACATATTGCTGCCTACGCAAGCAAATCTTCCGTCGATATTAATTTCTGTGTATACCTGAGCAATAAATTGCTTAATGCCATCCTCAGAAAGTCCACGTATTTTAGCAATCTCCATCATGAGATCACGATAGTAGTATGGTGTATTCGCTGATTTCAACACTTCAAATGCCAGATCCACCATTGGCATTTCCTTCAAGCGTTCAGGGTCAATTTTAAGTGAAATATTGTTGCCGCTCATATGGACACATCCTCTCTTGCAACTCGAGTAATTTACCGTTGAATCGTTAGTCACAGTATAGTAAAACCTATTTTATTCAAAAAAGCAAGTGCGCATTAAGCAAACCTGTCCCAGTTCCGGTTTCAGCTGTTCAGAAAACAATGAATGATAACAACAAGTTTATTATGAAAACTTATCCTATATATTAAAAAAGCGAAGGATTTCTCCTTCGCATCTGACTGTATCCTCCCGACTTCTATTTGCCCATTCAGGAATCCATCGGGGTAGCAAGAGCCTTTAGCTCTTCATCCATCTTATGTATTTCGATTACAATTGACACGGTTTGAAGCCTATTTTATTAGAAAAAGGCAAGTTGCTTATACGGACTGAAGCACCTCCTCATACAATATTTCAGCATCATCCATGGGGAGGGATTCAGGTTTGAATATCGCCAACTTCATTCGAGCACTGCAACATGAGTTTACAGAAGCATCCTCCGCAGCCAAAGCACGGATGATCCGATTTCGACAGCAAAAGGACTTTAAATTATTCCTCGAGCAATGGCTACAGCGCGATGATACAGCTCCTCTGCAAAATATGGTAAAAATTTTGCCTTCCATTCGCTCTCTGTCCTGCCACCTTTCAAATGAATCATTATTTGCGCCATTCAGCCCAGACATAGAATTCGAGTGCGATACAGAGGTATGCGTCGGGGCTGCTCCAGCGCTGCCGCATTATCCGACGAGCCGCAGCTTTTCTTGGGGAATAAAGCAGGTTAAGGCTCCGCAGGCCTGGAGTACAACCATTGGCCAGCAAATTAAAATCGGCGTGGTAGACACCGGGGTTGACTTCGCTCATCCGGATCTAAGACACAGCCTGCTTCATGGGGTCAATCTTATTAATCGCAGCCGTCCGCCTCATGATGACAATGGCCATGGCACTCATATAGCCGGAATTATAGCAGCCAGCAACCGAATGCACGGCATGACTGGCGTTGCCCCAGGCGCTTTACTCGCTCCTGTAAAAGCATTCGACCAAAACGGAAGCGCCTATGTCTCCGATATTATTCAAGCTATCGAATGGTGTATTCACAATCGGATGAATATTATTAATATGAGCTTTGGAATGAGAAAAAGAAATAAAGGGCTGCTTAACGCAGTTGCCAATGCTTATCAGGCAGGGATCATCATTGTCGCTTCCTCGGGAAATGACGGCAAGCTTCGCACTGTAGATTATCCTGCGCGCTATACCCAGACGATTTCTGTCGGCGCAACGTCCAAGATGCGCAGAATAGCGCCTTTTAGCAATCGGGGCGCGTCCATTGACATCTATGCGCCAGGCGATAAAATCGTATCAGCATGGCCTCAGGGCAAATACAATGAGATGAGCGGAACCTCCATGGCGACATCGCATGTGAGCGGCGCAATCGCGCTGCTGCTCGCGCTTAAACCAGGCTTGACGCCCTATCAAATAAAAATGATTATGAAGCGCTCCGTTCAGCCGCTTAAAAATTATAAAGCCCGCCGAACGATCGGCGAGCTCGATATTGTGCGTATGCTGCATCTTGCGAATAAAAATTAAGCTACATTCTTTCTGGCGCAGAAACGCCTACCAGACGCAATACGTTAGCTATAGCTACCCGAACAGCTCCTAGCAATGCCAGCCGGGCAACCGACTGCTCCACGTCCTCTGTGATGACTCGCTCCGCGCGATAGTAGCTATGGAGCTGCGAAGCAAGCTCATATACGTAACGGATTAAACGATGCGGCGCATATTGTTGTGCCGCTTCTGCTATTTCTGAAGGAAGCTCGCCAACCTTGCGGATCAAGTCAAATTCCGCTTCCGTATTCAGCTTATTGTATGCGATAGAATCGACTGACGACAAGGTAATGCCTTGTTCCTCCGCTTGTCGGAAAATGCTGCAAATACGCGCATGGGCATACTGTACATAAAATACAGGATTTTCATTGGATGTCGAAATAGCCAGATCCATGTCGAAATCCAAATGAGAATCCATGCTCCGCATCGTAAAGAAGTAACGAATAGCATCTATACCAACCTCATCCATCAGGTCTTCCATCGTAACCGCTTTGCCTGTACGCTTGGACATTTTTACTTTTTCCCCGTCCTGGAACAAGCTTACCATCTGTGCGATAAGCACCGTCAAGCGCTCTGGATCGTTGCCCAGTGCAGCCATTGCAGCCTTCATACGAGGAATGTAGCCATGGTGGTCAGCTCCCCATATGTTGATCATCTCATCGAAGCCGCGGTTGTATTTGTTGCGGTGGTAGGCGATATCAGGAGTCAGATACGTATAGGAGCCGTCATTTTTAATAAGAACGCGATTTTTGTCATCGCCAAACGGCATAGTAGACAGCCATGTTGCTCCTTCTTCCTCATAGACATGGCCTGATTCCTTGAGCGCCTGCAGCCCCTCTTCTACTTGGCCGCTTTCGTATAAGGATGTTTCACTGTACCATACATCAAACCCGACCCTGAACCTTTCCAGATCACGTTTTATTTTATCTAGCTCTCGCTCGAGTCCAAATTGGCGCAGAAATGTGAACCGCTCCTGCTCAGACAAGCCAAGCAGCCTGTCTCCCTCCTGCTCTGCAAGCTCAGCGGCAAAGCCGATAATATCCTCGCCATAGTAGCCATCTGCCGGCATATCCGCCTCCTGCCCAAGCTTCTGGCGGTAGCGCGCCTCCAGCGAAAGCGCTAAATTTTCCACTTGCTTGCCGGCATCATTAATATAATATTCTCTCGTTACATTATAATTTGCAAAATCAAGCACATTACACAAAGCGTCGCCTACAGCTGCTCCGCGGGCATGGCCAAGATGCAGGCTGCCCGTCGGATTTGCACTTACGAATTCTACCTGGACGCGCTTGCCTTCGCCCGTTTGCACACGCCCGTACTCTTTGCCGGCTTCCAGTGCCTGATCAATAATTGGATACAGGTAGCTTTTATCCAATCGGAAATTAATAAAGCCTGGACCGGCTATTTCGGCGGATTGAATAGAAGCAGCTTGCATATCCATGTGCTCGATGAGCTGCTCCGCAATTTGCCGCGGATTTTTCTTGGCGATTTTTGTAAGCTGCATAGCAGCATTTGTCGCAAGGTCGCCATGCGCCTTATCCTTCGGAACCTCCAGCACAAATACAGGCAGCTGCTCTTCTGTTACAAGTCCAGCAGCCAATGCCGCTTTGGCAATTTCCTGTTTGACCTGTTCATTTCTATTTTCCAATACATTTGAATTCATCATTATACATCCTCTCGTATGTGAAGCTTAATATGAAATTCCCCGGACTGCTGCTCATTGGTATATAGCTCATAGCTCCACTCCAATGAAAATGGCAGCTTGTCCGGCAAGCCGTCGCCGTGCTGTACAGCCGGCTTGCTGCCATGAGGCTCAACCATGCTTAGGCCGCTCGTATGCGTTTCAAGCTGCATCGACATATAGGGAGTACGATAAATGCCTGCACGCACTTGCCCTGGAGCGAATATTTGCTCAGAATGCACTAAGCCTCGTCTTGTAATAGACAGCTCTTCCGGGCGAAAGCGAATGAGGGTGCGAATCTCTTCTGCACGATTTTCTTCCTCTATATAACGAATATATATGGAGCGTTCCTTGCGAAACCACTCCCCTTTGTAAGTATGAGACGCCAGTTCGCCATCTTGCCTGCTCTCAAGCTCTACAATTACATTGCTTCTATCTTTCATAATCTAGCTCCTGAATTCAACTTTTCTCATGTTACTACTATATACAGGAAGAATCTATTTTTCAACGGCTGACTCGGAATCATCCTGAAGATAAGGAAGCAGCACAGACCATGCAGCCAGCCGATCCTCCAGCGAACGCATATACTTGGTAGGTATAGGACTTGATGAAGGCAGCTGCAGCAGTGTAATCGAACGACTGCTTATATAGTTGGAAAAATATCTCTTGAAGGTCGAATAAGCTTTTGTACCGTTAAATGCGAGGCATCGGATGGCCGGATATTGATCCAGCAGAAAAGGAATATCGTTTGGCTCTTCTTCCTTTATGTTCGCGTCAAGGCTGCCTTGACGCTTGCAAGTCGCAATAACATCCCACAGCGCAATATGATGCTGCTGCAAAAAAGCGATTCGATCCTCATACGACTCGTTTGGTCCTGTACTTTTTCTATCAGCTTCTGCTAGCAATCCATACATAATTCGCCAAAAATAGTTTTGCGGATGTCCATAGAACTGATGCTTCTCCAAAGACTTCACGCTGGGAGCTGTACCTGCTATAAGAATTCGCGCCTCCTTGTCCACAATTGGAGGAAAAGATTGTACATGCAATTGCCGCCACCTCGCTTCAGGGTAGTGTAAATAAATGTATTGACGCTCGACAGCGGAGCTGTTACAATACACTTACTTAATTAATCCAATAAGAATAGTGTGAATTATTTTTTTACATCTTTTTATCTATATCATTAACCAATACATTAATTTCGTTACTATATTAAAACACTTTCTTTTTTTTGCTTCAATTCCAAGTAAACTAATTATAATTATAAGATTTATTGGGGGCGTACATTGTGAGTCAATCATCATCTTATCAACTGGAAACGATTCTTTTACACGGAGGGCAATCGCCTGATCCTACTACAGGGTCTAGAGCCGTACCGATCTACCAGACTACTTCATATGTCTATCAAAGCTCGGAGCACGCCAGAGCGTTATTTGCACTCGATGAGACAGGCAATATTTATAGCCGGATCGGCAATCCAACCGCTGATGTGCTTGAGAAAAGAATTGCACTGCTCGAAGATGGCGTAGCAGCGCTTGCCACTTCCTCCGGTATGTCCGCTATCTCGCTTGCGCTTATGAATATTGCAGAAGCAGGGGATGAAATCGTAGCTTCAAGCCGTGTTTACGGAGGTACATACAATCTGTTCAAAACAACTTTGCCAAAATACGGCATTAAAGTCATTCTTGTCGAATCGGACGATCCAGAAGACTTTAGAAAAGCGATTACACCAAAAACAAAAGCTGTTTATGCCGAAACGATCGGCAATCCAGGGCTTCAAGTACTGGACATTGAGGCACTTGCGGCAGTAGCGCATGATAACGGCATTCCGCTTGTCATCGACAATACGTTTGCCACTCCTTATCTATGCCGCCCTATTCAGTGGGGCGCTGATATCGTCGTTCACTCCGCTACCAAATGGATCGGCGGACATGGCACGTCGATTGGCGGTGTAATCGTAGACGGCGGGCGCTTCAATTGGAACTCGGAAAAATTCCCTGGCTTTACAAAGCCAGATGAGAGCTATAACGGCGTAACCTACGCCCAGGATTTCGGAACACTTGCCTATATAACCAAAGTAAGAGTGCAGCTGATGCGCGACTTCGGTTCCTGCATTAGCCCATTCAACGCCTTCATGCTGCTCCAGGGACTTGAAACCTTGCACGTACGCATGCGCGAGCATACCGCTAACGCCTTGCAAATCGCCAAGCATTTGGCTGCTCATCCAGGCGTTTCATGGGTTAACTATCCGGGATTGGAAGAGCACCCCAGCCATGCACTGGCTCAAAAATATTTACCGCGCGGAGCAGGCTCTATCGTAACCTTCGGCATTAAAGGCGGCAGAGACGCCGGCGCCAAGCTAATTGACAGCGTATCACTATGGTCGCATTTGGCTAATGTCGGCGATGCCAAATCGCTTATTATCCACCCAGGCTCTACTACACATCAGCAGCTTAATGAAGAGGAACTGGTTGCTACTGGCGTAGCGCAGGACCTTGTGCGCCTGTCTATCGGCCTCGAATCAGCCGAAGACCTGATTAAAGATCTGGACCAAGCGATTTATCGCGCTAACGGCGTAGCGACTTGGGAAGGCGACAAAAAACCGATTACGATTAATGACGAAGGGATCATCCGATCTGTTTTGGAATCGCCATGGCATCGTGAAACGGTCAATGGACAGCTTGTGCAGCGCGCCAAAACATTAGCGATCGTAGGCCTGTCAGGCAATCCGGCACGTCCTAGCTATCGCCTGGCACGCAAAATGCAGCGGCTTGGCTACAAGATCATTCCGGTTAATCCGCGCGAGACTGAGGTGCTTGGGGAGAGGGCTTATCCAGATCTGGCAGCTATACAAGGACCAATTGATGTCGTTCAAGTATTCAGAGCGCCAGAAGCCGCCATTGAGGTAGCCAAGGAAGCAGCGAGCCTGCAGACTCAGCCTCATATATTCTGGCTGCAGGAGGGCGTAGTATCCGATGAGGCAGCTGCCATCGCCAGTGAAGCAGGCATGGAGGTTGTTCATAACCGCTGTACATACAAAGAAACACAGCGACTGCGCGGAACGATCGTAACGTATGCATGTGAAATTTAAATCATTACTATTTCACTTTTTTAATAGATAAGATTCGATTTGTTAATCAGAAGGGGACATTACGATGAAAAAGATTGGTTTATTAAGCACAGCTCTTATACTAGCTCTTTCCGTTATAGCCAGCTGCTCGCAAGGCGGCTCCAAGGCTTCAACTATTCGCTTGGACTACGCTTATTATTCGCCTCTATCGCTTGTTATTAAAGAAAAAGGCTGGGCAGAGGAAGCCTTTGCCGAGGACAAAGTAGAGGTAACCTGGGTACTTAGCCAAGGCAGCAATAAAGCGCTTGAATTTCTTAACAGCAATTCGATCGATTTGGGCTCTGCTGCTGGAGCAGCTGCACTAATCTCCAAATCGAAGGGCACACCTATTGAAGGCGTCTATATTTCAAATAAGCCTGAATGGACGGCGCTAGTGAAGGCAGATGGTTCCTCCATTCAATCTGTTTCTGATTTGGTCGGCAAAAAAGTAGCCGCTACCGTCGGCACTGACCCGCATATTTTCCTGCTGCGCGCTCTTGATGAAGCCGGCATTGCAGCTAAAGATGTTGAAATTGTAAACCTGCAGCACAATGACGGAGCAACAAGCCTAGTAACAGGCCAGGTTGACGCATGGGCAGGACTGGACCCTCATATGGCGCGAGTAGAGCTTGAGAATAATGCCGAGCTATTTTACAGAAATGTTGATTTCAATACGTACGGCTTCCTGCTCGCCCGCAATGACTTTGCCAAGAAAAATCCGGAGAAGGTTGAAAAGATTTTGGCCGTTTACGAAAAAGCCAGACTATGGACGCTGGAAAACATGGAGGAAGCAACTGCAATTTTAGCAAAAGAAGCGAACCTCAGCCCGGAAGTAGCCAAAAAACAAATGGAGCGCAACGATTTTACACAGCCGGTACCAGGTGATGCTCAGCGCAATACAATTACTGAAGCTGGAAAGGTGCTGCAGCAAAATCAAATTATTAAATCGGATGTTAAGCTCGATGAATTAGTCAATAATCTGATCCAGCCCTCCTTTGCAGAAAAGGTTGTGAAATAGATGAAACATTCTACTCGGCTAGTCAATATTTTGATCGGAAGCTTGCTTCCGATCATTCTTGTTGTACTGTGGCAGTCGCTCAGCTCAGCAGGCGTATTCCCTCCTAATATTATGCCTTCGCCGCTTGTTGTTGTAGAAACGATAACAGGCTTTGTACAGGACGGCTCGCTATGGGAGCATATCGGCATTACGCTTTACCGTATTTGCACAGGCTTTCTGCTCGGAACAGCAATTGCCGTATTGATTGGAGCACTCGTCGGCTTTTATCCGCTCGCCCAAAAGCTGTTCGATCCTATTTTGCAAGCCTTCCGCTCCATTCCTTCGATGGCGTGGGTACCTTTGTTTATTTTATGGATGGGCATTTCCGAGACACCAAAAATCGCACTTATCGCCGTCGGTGTATTTTTTCCAACCTATTTAAATCTAGTTAGCGGTATTAAAAATGTCGACCGCAAGCTTATTGAAGTAGGCAAAATATATGGGTTTACACATACCCAGCTTATTACAAGAATTATTATGCCTGCCTCCCTCCCCTCCTTCTTAACCGGATTGCGCGGAGGACTCGGCGTAGGCTGGATGTTCGTTGTCGCAGCTGAGCTGATGGGCGCCAGCCAAGGCCTCGGTTACCTGCTCGTATTCGGACAAAATACGACTTCGCCTGAAGTTATTTTAGCCAGCATCGTGCTGTTCGCTATATTAGGAAAAATAACAGATACGCTGCTCGCTGTTATGGAGACGCGGGCACTGCATTGGCAGGATTCATTTGCTAAGCAAGCCAAGGCGTAGCATGACCGTTATTAACATAGAAGCACAGGTTTTTCAAATAAAGGCTCCGCATTGATTTTCCGCGGGAAAGGAGCACCATTATGCTTAAATTAGATAAGGTTAAACGAATATTTGATAATGGCAAAACCGCCTTCGAGCCGCTATCCTTCGAAGCACAAAACAAAGAAATTATCGGCATTCTAGGCACGAGCGGCTGTGGAAAAAGCAGTCTGCTGCGCGTAATTGCAGGACTCGACGGTCATGAGGAAGGCAATATCTCCATTGACGACCAAACGGTTTCAGGCATAAATGAA
Source organism: Paenibacillus sp. GXUN7292 (assembly GCF_050864975.1). NCBI lineage: Bacteria > Bacillati > Bacillota > Bacilli > Caryophanales > Paenibacillaceae > Paenibacillus > Paenibacillus sp. GXUN7292. The sequence goes on from NZ_JBOZWO010000026.1 coordinate 22,243, forward strand.
AAAATCGGCGTTATATTTCAAGAGGCCCGTCTTATGCCTTGGCTCAATGTCGTCGAGAACGTTGCTTTTGGTCTTAAAGGTCAGAAGAAGGAAAATTTGGAGCGTGCCAAACAATTTATAAAACTGGTCGGCTTGGAAGGATTTGAAAAGCATTACCCGAAGGAGCTGTCGGGCGGTATGTCGCAGCGTGTAGCGATTGCGCGCTCACTTGTTACATCGCCATCTATTCTGCTGCTGGATGAGCCTTTCAGCGCGCTTGACGCGTTCACGAAGATGCAGCTTCAGGATTTGCTGCTGCAAGTATGGAAAACGTGCAAAAGCACGATGCTGCTCGTCACACATGATATCGACGAAGCTCTTTATTTATGCGACAAATTGATCGTTATGCGTGGACAGCCAGGAGAAATAATCGACATTATTTCTGTTGCCGAGCCTCGTCCCCGCTCGCGTGGAAATGAAGCGCTGGCTAGGCAGAAGGAGCAAATTTTGAAGCTGTTACATTTAACATCGGACGAAATCGAGGAGGAAAAGCATGACGTTAGCATACGGAAACCTCATACAGCCGCTCCAAAGGGAGCATCACTTACAAGATTACCAGAAAGCGGTTGAATCTTTTAATTGGCAGGACGTTGAGCAGCATTTCACCTGGTACAAAACCGGAAAAGTAAATATGGTGTATGAATGTCTAGATCGCCACGTCGATGAAGGCTATGGCGACAAGCTCGCCATTCATTATATTAACGGTGATATTGAAGAGAAGTATACGTTTGCCCAGCTCAAGCAAAAGACAGATCATGTAGCGACAGTCTATAAAAATTATGGCATACAAAAAGGCGATCGCGTCTTTATCTTTTTACCAAAAAATCCCGATTGCTATATTGCTATTCTTGCTGCTATTAAAATTGGAGCGATTGCCGGCCCATTGTTCGAGGGCTTCATGGAAGAATCGATTAAGGACCGCATGCTTGATTGCGGAGCCAAGCTGCTTGTAACGGACCATGTGCTGGGCAAGCGCGTGCCTAAATCCACTATTCCTACTCTTGAAACGGTTCTTATTGCAGGAGAGCCTGAGCAATGTGAAGCTGGCGAAATCTCACTGTACGCAGAGCTGAGAAATACTGTGGCCGATGCCAACGTGATTGAATGGGGAACGCTTGACGACGGCTTTATTATTCATTATACGTCCGGCTCAACTGGCAAGCCAAAAGGGGTGCTGCATCGCCAAAAGGCAATGATCCATCAATATTTGACCGGCAAATGGGTATGCGATGTAAAAGAGGACGATGTATACTGGTGCACCTCCCACCCGGGCTGGGTAACAGGCAGTGTTTACGGCTTATATGCTCCATGGCTGAACAGAGCGACTGTCGTTATACATGGCGGACGCTTTGACGCTGATTCCTGGTATTCCATCATTGAAAAAGCGGGCGTGACGATTTGGTACAGTGCCCCGACCGCATTTCGCATGCTGATGGCCGAGGGAGAGCAATTGCACCTCAACTATGACCTTTCGTCCTTAAGGCATGTACTTTCTGTTGGAGAGCCGCTTAATCCGGAAGCGATTCGCTGGGCGATCGAGGAGCTGAACGTGCGCATTCATGATACGTGGTGGATGACAGAAACAGGCGGCCACCTGATCGTTAATTTCCCTTCCCAGCCGATTAAGCCCGGCTCTATGGGACGCGCGTTCCCAGGCATTACGGTAGCGATACTAGATGAGGACGGACAGGAGCTGCCAAATGGCGAAATTGGACAGCTCTGCGTCAAAGCCGATTATCCCGGGTTAATGAAGGAAATATGGAACAATCCCGAGAAGTTTCATTCGTATTTTCCTTATGAAGGCTGGTATGTTTCCGGCGATATGGCTTATAAAGATGACGAAGGTTATATCTTCTTCCAAGGCCGCAACGATGATATGATCAACTCCGCTGGCGAAAGCATCAGTCCGTTTGAGGTAGAAAGCAAGCTGATTGAGCATCCTGCCGTAGCTGAAGCAGGTGTAATCGGCAAGCCGGATGCGCTGCGTGGAGAAATTGTAAAAGCATTTATCGTGCTCGGTCCGCTGTATAAGCCTTCATCCGCTCTATTGGAGGAAATTCGCTTATTCGTCCGCAATCATCTCTCTGCGCATAATGCGCCAAGAGAAATTGAAGTGCTGGAGCAGTTGCCGAAAACTCGCATAAGCGGCAAAATTATGCGCCGCGTATTAAAAGCTTGGGAGCTTAATCTAGATCCGGGTGATACTTCGCAGCTTGATGGAGGAGTGCTTGCGAGAGTTGCCGTAGTAAGCTAAGCCAATACTATACTAGACTAAACCGTTCGATTGCACATTGTTTCTGATCTTCCACGGACACTCGTTCCGTTATTCACCAAAAAAAGGCCGTTTTTCAAGTTTCGTGGACATACGTTCCGCTATCAGCTCATTTCACGACCTTTCTTAAGTGTTTTTGATGCAATAGCGGAACGTATGTCACTTTTGCCGGGCAAATGGCGCTATTTAGTCACAATAACGGAACGTCTGTCCAGCTCACAGTAGAAACAACACTATACTCTCCCATCCGCAAAATAACGCTCCAGGATTGATGCGAATCCGAGCAAAAAACGGTATGCCCATCAAGGGCATACCGTTTTCTTTACTTTATAAAGCCTAGCAGCATTTCGCGAATCACTTTGGAAGCTACGATTTGCGTCTGTTCTGTCGGATCATAGGCAGGGGCTACCTCTACCAGGTCGCAGCCAACTACATTAGCTTCTGAGCGTGCGATCGCATGAACTGCCTCGATAAGCTCCTTGGACGTGATGCCGCCTGCTTCAGCTGTACCAGTGCCCGGTGCGGCCGACGGATCAAGCACATCGATATCGATCGTCAAGTAAACAGGGCGGCCAGCCAGCTCAGGCAATACTTTTTTCAATGGCTCAAGCACTTCAAATGGATGGAAGTTAATGTTCTCACGCGCATATTGCCACTCCTCGCGCGAACCGGAGCGAATGCCGAATTGATATATGTTTTTGCCGCCCATCAGTTCAGCTGCTTTGCGCAGCGGCGTAGAGTGAGACAACGGCTCGCCCTCATACGATTCGCGCAGATCAGCGTGCGCATCAAAATGAATAATCGCCAAATCAGGATACTTCGCATATACTTCGCGGAAAATCGGCCATGACACCAAATGCTCGCCGCCAAGTCCTACCGGCATTTTGCCGTCCTCCAGCACACCTTTTACAAACTCGCCAATAATATCAAGGCTGCGTGCCGGATTGCCAAATGGCAGCAATAAATCGCCAGCATCAAAATACTCGATATCCTCAAGACTGCGGTCCAAATACGGGCTATATTCCTCCAAACCGATCGAAACCTCACGAATACGAGGCGGGCCGAAGCGCGAACCCGGACGGAAGCTTACAGTAAAGTCCATTGGCATTCCATAAATAACTGCCTTGGAAGCCTCATAATTTTCAGAGCTCAAAATAAATACATTGCCAGAATACTTCTGATCCAGTTTCATTGCTAGCGTCCTTTCTGGTCGGCTTCCTGCAGCCTACTTAATCAAGTTTTCTACAAATCTAGGCAATACAAACGCCGCTTGATGCAGGCGAGGGCTGTAATACTTCGTATCGATGTCCGCAATATCTGATTCTTTTACTTCCAGCGGATCATACTTTTTGCTTCCCATAGTGAACGTCCAGAGACCGCTTGGGTAAGTAGGGATATTAGCGCCATATACACGTACGATCGGGAATACTTCCTTTACGTCTTTATTCACGCTTTGGATAAGATCTGCTTTGAACCAAGGGTTGTCAGTTTGAGCAACAAAGATGCCGTCTTCTTTCAGTGCTTCGTAAATGCCTTGGTAGAAGCCGCGAGTAAACAGATTGGCAGCTGGGCCAACCGGCTCAGTCGAGTCAACCATAATAACATCATACGTGTTTTTGTGATCATGAATATGCATAAAGCCGTCATTGACTTGAACCTCAACGCGAGGGTTGTCCAATTCACAAGCAATAGTCGGCAAGTACTTTTTTGAATACTCGATGACTTTGCCATCGATATCAACAAGCACCGCTTTTTTAACCTTCGGATGCTTCATTACTTCACGGATTACCCCCCCGTCGCCGCCGCCGACTACGAGTACATTTTCAGGATTAGGGTGAGTGAACAACACAGGATGAGCGACCATTTCATGATAAACAAATTCATCCTTCACTGTAGTCATAACCATGCCGTCCAGCACAAGCATCGTGCCGAATTCTTCTGTTTCAATCATATCGAGCTGTTGAAAATCCGTTTGCTCGTTTACATACGTTTTTGTAATTTTTGCTGTTATGCCAAAGCTATCAGTTTGCTTCTCTGTATACCACATTTCCATGTCAAGTACCTTCTTTCCGTCAATAGTTCAAACTGTATTATAGTATTTCGCACAAGAAAAAAAAACCTCTTATCCGTGTAATGGAAAAATATTTATATGGTTGACTCGAAAATGAATAGCCTGCTCCTAATATTTCCATACTAAATAAGAATGATTTGCGTTTGTTGCGTTGCAGCAAGCATCCGTCTACCTAGTATTTTACTAAATCAAAATCGTTTTGTCGTGCTTACATCAAAATTGCTGCTTACAGGGAGACTGTCGATTCATTTTTTGCGCAACAGCGGTCGGAAGAAGCCCAAACTTGATCGCAGGCCCCCCTTTATCATGCATGTTGCTTTATTCAAAATTAATCGACAGCTCAAAAGGCGACTTAGCAAGGGAGTTGACATCATGCTGAAATCCTTCATACAACGCGGAAAATCAAAGCTTCGTAACTGGTTTTTACTGCGCAAAGAAAAGCTTTCATTCGCAATCCGCGTACGCAGCTTGTTAAAGCTGATGGGTATAGCTGCTATAACTGCAGCTATAGCAATTGCAGCTTTATATTACTATTTGAGCAGTCAATCTCTGCCTGCTGCTTCTATTAGCCAAACGTCCCGCATGCTCGATTTGCACGGTAATGTCATCGATACATTTCATGCCGGAGAAAACCGTTATTCTGTCTCGTTGAATCAAATATCTCCCTACGTCATTCAAGCTACATTAGCGATAGAAGATCGACGTTTCTATGACCATATCGGCTTTGATATAAAAGGAATGGCTCGCGCGCTAATGGTCAATGTGCAAAGCATGTCGACCAAGCAAGGAGCCAGTACGCTGACCCAGCAGCTGGCCCGCAATCTGTACCTGACGCATGAACGAACCTGGCAGCGCAAAATCAAGGAAGCCGTCTACACCGCCCAGCTGGAAATGAAATATTCAAAAGATGAAATTCTGGCTATGTATTTAAACCAAATTTACTACGGGCACGGCAGTTACGGCATAGAGGCGGCTGCCAAGCATTATTTCGGCAAGCGCGCTCAAGATTTAAGCCTTGCAGAAAGCGCATTGCTGGCGGGGATACCAAAAGGGCCAAAATATTACTCGCCTTATCATAATATGAAGGCAGCAAAGGACAGGCAGCAGCTTATTCTGGATGCGATGGTCAGCGAGGGGGCAATTACGAAGCAGGAAGCGGACGAAGCCTACAATGAAGTTCTTGCCTTTGAGCCATCCCGCTCCAGCCAGGATAATGGCATTGCGCCTTACTTCCGCGACTATGTGCGGCAAGTCGCCATAGATGAGCTGGGCATCGACGAACAGCTCATTAACGAAGGCGGAATTTCAATATATACTACGCTGGATTCGACGATGCAAGCTGCTGCTGAGCAGACGATTCACAGCAAGCTGCCGGCAAATTCAGAGCAGCAAGCCGCCTTGATCGCCATCGACCCGCGCAATGGCTATATTAAAGCGATGGTTGGCGGACGCAGCTATGCGGACAATCAATACAATCGAGTATTTGCAAGCACCAGGCAGCCTGGCTCTACCTTTAAGCCCTTTCTATATTTGACTGCCCTGCAAAGCCGATTCATGTCGCCAACTACTCACTTCATGAGCGAGCCGACGATATTCACCTATGACGAGGGCAGAAAAAAATATGAGCCGCGCAACTATGGTGATAAATATGTGCTTGATTATATTGATATGCGGAAGGCAATTGCCAGCTCAGACAATATATATGCCGTTAATACGATTATGACGGTAGGAGCGGATAAAGTAATTGAAACCGTCCGCAAGCTTGGCATTACAAGTTCTATGAGCCCATTGCCTTCGCTTGCGCTGGGCACCTATCCGATCAGTCCGCTGGAAATGGCATCCGCCTTTGGCATCTTTGCCAATGAAGGCTTTCATCATAAGCCGGTTGCTATACTGCGGATCGAGGATCGCAAAGGAAATATTCTTTACGAGGCTGAGCCGCAATTTGAACAGGTTATAACGCCTGCCGAAGCCTATGTAATGACCAGCCTGATGGAGAGCGTCTTTCAGGAAGGCGGCACTGGTTACCGTGTCGCTGCAGCAATCAAACGGCCTGTAGCCGGGAAGACGGGCACGACAGCAACAGATGCGTGGCTGGTCGGCTACACGCCGGAGCTGGCGACAGCGGTATGGGTCGGCTACGACAAGGACCGCAAACTGACCGTTGCAGAGGCACAGCGTGCCGCGCCGATATTTGCAGAATTTACGGAGCAAGCGTTAGCTGCTGTACCGCCTAAAATTTTCCCTGTCCCTGAGGGCGTAGTAACCGTCTATATTGAGCCCAAAACTGGACGGCTCGCTGCTGCCTCTTGTCCCGAAAAACGACTGGAAACCTTTCTGCGCGGCACAGAGCCTTCTCTTTCTAATATATGCGGCTCTGACTCGCCGGTGGATGAAGCTTCCGGATCGAAGACAGGCGATCAAGAGCAGGCCACTAAAGAAAAGCGGCGCTCCTGGTGGGGAGACCTCAAGCGTTGGTGGACCAATTAGTATAGCTATTAATATTAAGAATAAACGGCTTTGCCATCCTTTGGACAGGCGCGTTTACCAATGAAATATAGAAACAGGATAAGTTAAAACTTATACTTTTAACAAAAACACTTCTGCCTGAAATCCAATTCACTTGGAAATCGCAAAGCAGAAGTGTTTTTGTTGCTGCCTATTGGCTATATTTACGAATCTCCTCCATCATTCTTTCAGCAGAAAATGCTCCGTCCACGTTAATGCGAGGAAGCTTGGCAAGATTCATGCCTTTGCGGATAACTCCTTTTTCTACTGTATACATAAGCTCATGTCCTGTTTCATCCAGCATTTCAATTAATCTATTACTGTATCTGCCATAAGGATAGGCAAAGGAAAACACCGGCGTATGCAGCTGCTCCTCAAGCATACTTTTTGCTTGCAGCAAATCACGATGCATACGCTCCTTATATGCCTCTACTGTCTCAAGCTGGCCGTTCATTATTAAAGGAGATACCGTTGCAGCCGCATCCTTGTCTCCTTTTGTCTTACCATAATAATGCGATTCGTAGGTATGGCTTTGAATTAAAATGCGCCCTGACTGAATCATTTCGCGGCCTTGCGGCCAAGTAATACGGCTTAAATACTCGATATCTTTATTAATATTAACCGTCGTTGCAAATATAGTAGCAAAAAACTGCTCCTCTACAAGGGCAGGATAAGCATATAAATAATTGCTTTCATAGCCGTCATCAATCGTAATAAGGACTGATTTTTCAGGCAGCCTCGCCTCATCGCCGCCTTTCATAAAAGCTAACAAATCCTGCTGGCGAATCGGAGTATAGCCATTTTTCTTCAGCATTTGCAATTGCTCGCGAAACCGATCCGGATGAACGATGACACTGTTAAGATCTTTGTCGCTGGGTGAAAAATGATGATACATAAGCGCGACAATCGTTGGATTTGTCACCATATTGCTTTTCATTAAAGGGAGCTTGTCTCTTATGTAGCCTAACGGCTTGCCGGCATGATCATAAAACAGCAGCAAATATGCGAAGGCCTGCTGCTCCTCCTTTTCTAGCAGGAGCTTTCCGTCAGGCAGCAAAAAGCGGGTATAGAGCTGCTGCTGCAGTTGATCCGATGCAGGCGCCAGCTCTGCGCTGCTTGAAATCCGCTCCGAGCGAAGCATTTCTTTTTCATTAAAACCGCCGTTTTGCAACAGCCGCGAATCCTCTTCAAATCTATCCAGCTCCTGCTGAACGCCGATCGCGTAGGTACGCAATGCAATTGATGCAAAGCCGCTCAGCTGCCTGTCCAGCTGATCGCGGCGTACAACAATATTCAGCTCCCCATAAGCCGGTCTAATGACCTCGACTCCATTGGTTTTCGCTTGCTCTACCTTCTCTTTAAGGCTGCTGGCTGCTGCAGAAATAAAAGGATTGGCCAGTAATAACGTGAATGCGATTCTGTGATCCTGTGCGGCTGCGCGCAAAAAGCGTGCCGTTTGGAGCGGATTATAACTAAGTTTATGAATAACAGTCTTCAACAGGATAGGAGCAGCTGTTTCCCCAGCATCAGCATGAAGAGCAGTCTTTTTTGAAACTTGCGTAACGGCAAAATCTGCTGCAGCGTTTGTCGAAAGCAGCGCCCCCGCTAGCAGGCAACACAATAATAAACGTAAACGGTACATAGCATACCTCCACAGCCAAAAGTGTCAACTCATTGTATGTATGCAAAAAGACGCTTCTACCTTATTCTCTCGAAAATTCATGCAGAAGCGTCTTTTGATGTATATTATTTATAAGATTATAAGTACTTTTTCATCACTCGCAGCAGCTTGGCCGCCGAATAAGGTCCTGCTACGTTGACCCGCGGCAGCTTTGCAAGATCCATCCCTTTGCGTATGGCCCCTTCCTCAACGGTGTACATCACCTTATGACCCGTTTCATGAAGCAGCTTGATCAATTCATCATTATAGCTTCCATAAGGATAGGCGAATGAGAAAACGTTGTGATGCAGCTGCTCCTCCAGCTTTGTTTTGGCTGTCATCAAATCATCGCGCATGCGCTGCTTGTACTGCTCGTCCGTTTCCAGCTGGCCACCAATTACGAGCGGAGTAGTCGTAGCCGCAGCTTCTTTATCGTCCACAGTTTTTCCATAATAATGGGATTCAAAGGTGTGGCTCTGAATATCAATGCGCCCCGATTGCATCATCTCGCGCGACTGCGGCCATGTAATACGGCTCAAATATTTCATTTCCTTATTTACATTCGCAGTTACAGCAAAAATTGTAGCAAAAAATTGTTCCTCTACAATAACTGGATAAGCCAGCTCGTAATTGCTTTCATAGCCATCGTCAATCGTAATGAGCACTGATTTTTTAGGAAGCAGCACTTCCTTGCCGCCCTCCATAAACTCAAGCAAATCCTGCTGACGGATAGGTGAGTATCCGTTTTTCTTTAACATTTGCAGCTGATCGCGCAAATCGTCAGGATGAACGGTAACACCATTAATCTCATCTCTGTTCAATGTGAAATGATGATAAACTAGAGCCACTATATCCGGATTGGCGGACATTTTTTGGTCAATAAGAGGGAGCTCATCCTTCATATATCCGATCGCATTGCCGGAAGCATCATAAAACGCCAGCAAATAAGCAAATGATTGCTGTTCCTTCTCATTCATCAGCAGCCGGCCGTCAGGCAATAAAAATTTCGTATACAGCTGCAGGGGCAGCTGCTCGGATGCAGGAGCATGCTCTGCCGTGCTTACTTGACGATCGGCTTCAAGCATCGCCCTATAGTCGAAGCGGCCGCTTTTCAGCAAATGAACATCGTCACCAAAGCTTTTGTCCTCTTTAATGCTTGTAGCATAAGTACGAATAGCAATAGCCGCATAATCTCGCAATGCAGGCTCCAGCTGCTCGCGGCGAATGACAACGTTCAGCTCTCCGTATGCAGGACGAATAATTTCCACCCCGCTCCGGTCAGCAACTTCCAGCGGCTCAGCAATTGAAATGCCCGCTGACGAAGCGATATGATAAGCATAGCCCAGCTGGGCCGTCAGAAGCAGCATTAATCCAGCCTGTCCATCCTGCAATGCCAAATACAAGGATCGGGCGACATGTAGCCGTGACGGCTTTTTTTGTTTTAGCTTATCAATAAATGATACCGTTACTCCCTCTTTAACAACTGCAGCAGCCTCTGCCGGCTGGGATGCAGCATAGCTGCTGGAAATGGCAGTCCACAGCACTATGCACGCCATGAAAAACATTATGCCTCGTACAAAACGCATCTTACTCCTCCTGAATCCTTAATCATTCGTACTAGAACTGCAGCACTAGTCATTTCGTCTTAGTAAACACAAATATAACCATTATAAAGATCTTTTTTCATTGTGTCGATTGTTTCCAGCTCTTTTATTCACTTACATAGCTGCATACTTTTTTATCACTCTGATCAGCTTTTCTGCCGAATAGTAACCGTCCACATTAATGCGCGGCAATCTCGCTATGTCCATTCCTTTGCGAATAACTCCTTCCTCTACGGTATACATCAATTCATGTCCCGTTTCGCGCAGCAAATCAATCAGTTCATCGCTGTAACGGCCGTATGGGTATGCAAAAGTAAATACATGACTGTGCAGTTCCCCTCCCAGCACGTTTTTCGCTTTGAGCAAATCTGCGCGCACTCTTTCCTTATATTGCTCCTTCGTCTCCAGCTGCCCTTCCACCATGATAGGCACTGTGGCTACGGCCGCTTCCTTATCGCCCGCAGTTTTGCCATAATGATGTGATTCGTACGTGTGGCTTTGCATTAAAATACGGCCAGACTGTACCATTTCACGAGCTTGCGGCCACGTAATCCGGCTGGAATATTTCGTTTTCTTATTCAAATTTGCCGTCACGGCAAAAATGGTAGCATAGAACTGTTCCTCCACAATGGCCGGGAAAGCAAACTCATAGTTGCTTTCGTAGCCGTCATCAATCGTAATGAGCACGGACTTTTCAGGCAATCTTGCTCCAGTGTCGCTCTTCATAAATTCAAGCAGATCCTGTTGGCGGATGGGGGTGTATCCATTCTCCTTGAGTGCCTTTAATTGTTCGTGAAAAGTATCCGGGTGCACGGTAACCGTATTGAGCGACTCGCTGTTTAGTGAAAAATGATGGTACATTAGCGCTGCTATCGTTGGATTGGCCACCAGCTTCTCCTGGATCAACGGCAGCACGTCCTTCATATAGCCAATCGGTTTGTCTGCTGCATCGTAAAATACTAGCAGATAAGAAAAGGTTTGCTGCTCGTCCTTATCAAGCAGCAGCCTATTATCCGGCAGCAAATAATGCGTATATAGCTGCTGCAATTGCTCGGCTTCCGGGCTGTACTCAGCCGCACTATGTTTGCGATCCGTTTGCAGCATTGCCTTGTAATCAAAACGACCGCTTCTTAACAAACGAATATCCTGCTCATACTCTTCCATCTGACTATATGTACGCAGAGCGATAGACGCAAAGCTATGCAGCTTTGGCGAAAGCTGATTCAGGACAAGCACAATATCCAATTCACCGTAAGCAGGTCTAATGACCTGTACACCGCTTCGCTCCAGCAGCTCCATCGGCTCGGCAATCTTCAAGCCTGCAGCCTGAGCAGCGCGAAAGGCAAAGCTTAACTGGCCAGAAACTAGCAATGCGACAGCAGCTCTGCTATCCTGTGAAGCGAGCTGCAGAGCTCTGAAATAAAGCAGCGTTTTGGGCTTGAACCGATTAATCTCTATTGGCGTCAGCTTATTTACAGTAAAAGGCTTGGATTCAGCAGAGACCAGCGTGTTGAAGGAAAAATGACCTAGTGCAATGTTGGCGCAAATAGCAACGATTGAAAAATAAATGGTTAATATACGAATATATCGCATTTCTTCCCTCCGAAAATGACTATTATCCTTCTCATTTAGTTGGCAAGCCGATATAATGAATACGCTGGCAATCATTACACAAGAAGGAGATCTATCCTGCATTATGAAACGAAAAGGCTTCACCTTGCATTTTTTGGTAACTACAACCGTTGTTCTTTCTTTGCTGGTAACATTGCTGGTAAGCAGCATCGTCGGCTTTCAGAGCAATAAGGATGCGCTTGTATCCAATACGCTTGAGCTTAACCGAATTAACGCAGAAAAAGTGGCTATAACGACAAATGACCTTCTGGGCTCGGCCAAGAACACTCTTGCTATAGCAGCCGATCATTTGGCAACCAAATTCCTGCATGATGATAATATGCAAATGCTACAGCTTGTAAAAGAGAGCAATAACATATTTAACTCCGTATTTATTGCTGACAACTCCGGCACTGTCAAAATAACCTTGCCTGAAAATCTAGGGGTTATCGGCAAAAAACTAGAAAGCGAGGCCATACAGGTAGCGCTGTCGCAGCGCCGTCCGCTAATTTCCGAACCCTATACCGGTATTACCGGCCGGTATATTATTCTAGTTTCCCATCCAATCTTCTCTGCTGACGGTCAATACTTGGGTTTGATTGGCGGCAGTATTTACCTGAATGAACCAAATGTGTTTGAAGTTCTGCTAAGCAGCCCTACCTTCTCGCCAAGCGGCTCCTATGTATACGTAGTGTCCAAACAAGGAGAGCTGCTATTTCACCCTAATAAAAATAGAATAGGCGAAGCAGTTACGGCTAATCCTGTCGTACAAAGCGTTCTAAAGGGTGATAAAGGGGAGCGCACCGTCATCAATACGGTAGGTGATCATATGCTGGCTGGCTATGCGCCTGTACATGAGGTGGGCTGGGGTGTTATATCGCAATCGCCATATGAAAACGTCAATGAAGCTTCTACCAGGCTAGTCAAACAAATCTTTTTGTATTCTGCGCCTATCCTGGCTATCTTGCTCATTATCGTTATCCTGCTGACTCGCTTTATATCAGGTCCTTTATACAAGCTTGCTAGTTTTGCAGAAGATATTACTATAGACGATTATCATGGCTTAAAAGTTCCAACTATCCATAATTGGAATTATGAGGCAAACGAACTGAAAAAAACAATCGAAAAAACAGTGCTGTCGATGCAAAATCGTATCAATGTATTATCAGATGAAGCAAGGAAGGATACTTTGACCGGCCTCAACAATCGCAGAACGATGGATCGCGTGCTGCAAGAGTGGCTGAACCGTAATTTGGCTTACAGCTACATTATTTTGGATATCGACCACTTCAAGTCAGTCAATGATACTTATGGCCATCATATGGGTGATGCCGTCCTTCAGTTCCTTGCCGCCAAAATGATAGAGCTGACCGGTCCTGACGATGTTTGCTGCCGTTTTGGAGGTGAAGAATTTGTGATTCTGTCTCCTGGGGCTGCAGCAGAAGACGCTTATAAGCTGGCTGAGACAATTCGCGAGAACATTGCATCATCGCCTACACCGATTGGCAATACGATAACCATTTCGATCGGCATAGCTGCCTCCTCTTCGCTGCAAGATGTTGAAGATACGAAGCAGCGCGCCGATGCAGCGCTGTATGCTTCCAAGCAAAACGGCCGCAACAGGTCGACGATCGCTTCAGCAGCAAATAAATAAGTTACAGCAAAATAGGAAGAGAGGACGCCGGCTGCGGCTGCTTCTCTTCCTATTTTAACTTACTACTGATAGGTTACTTCCAAATGATTTGGCACGACAAGTGTCAGCCTCGAAAACACGCTGTCCCTGACAAAGCCGCCAGCTTTCTTGTCTATCCCTCCTATCGTTATATACATCGTATTGCCAACTACGGCTGTCCTGAACAATTGTTCGGCTTCAACAGTCAGCGAATCTACGGATAAATACTGGACAGTGCCCAGCAGATGCACCTCATTCGTATCCGTCTTATCCAGTTGAATAGCCTGAAAGGACTGGACAACAATTTTCTTTACTTCAGCAGGAACAGAAGCCTTGACCGGCTCAATATATACCGTCCGCTGCACCATTTGAAACTCCCGCTTCAAATCATCCATCAAGCCGGTAGACATAAGCATAGCTATAATTAAACTGGCTACCCCGATTATGCCGACAAACATCAGGCTGAGCCAATCATATTTAATTTGCAAGGACTCTTTGCCTGAAAGCTTCAAGTAAACGAGCAGCTCGCAGCCCAGCATAATAAACACAATAGGAGCGGACATCAGCAGCAAATCAAGCGCATCAATTTTTTGCCATAGCGAAACAGCAAGTGCCGTTCCGATTAATACTAAAGTAATTCCCATCGATAGCGAGCCAACACGCCAAGTACGCGCATTAGAATGACCAGAATGGCCGGCAGGCTTCCCATTATCTGTATGCGATGCATAAGTGTAAGCATTCATTAATCGGCTCTCCCTTCTCGCTCGCGCAACTCATCGAGCGGCTCAGGTGCATGCCTGTATGTTCTGCCGTTTTTATTCCCTACGCCGAATGCCAGCCTGAGTCCTATCGAAATCAAAATAAACGCTGTAATTGCCGTTGGGATCATATATTTGATTTCCATGTACTGGGAGTACACCTCAATCCAATACCGGTTAATAAGCTGCGTCGCCACTCTATCCAGCAAGTAGTATACGCCTACCAGCAGAAAGGCTATGCCAAGCCAACGCTGATAAGGAACGATTTGAGTCAATATTGGCCTGTCTACAAGCTGTTCCTGCTCATAACGGGATGTGTAATGCAGAGCATCAAAAAATGAGTAGAACCAAAGCAGCGGCAGCAAAAATAGAAACAAGGACAACCGCATATTATCCATAATATAAATAATTAATAGAAATCCTGCCATTAGCTGCAAGCCGCGCTGCTGTAAGCCAAGATAAAGATGGCCGGCACCTGGAAAAATAGACAGCGAAATCGCAATAACTTTGTTTTTCCGGCCGGAAGCAATATGCCCTTCCATCTCTTCGAAAATAGAACGATCCTCCATCGGTTCTCCTTTTTGCTTGGCGTGCAGCCGGGCAACAACATCAAACATGCTGTATATCCATATCACCGGCAGCGCCAGCAGAAAGACCAGCATAATGGATGTCGACATAACGAAACTTAAAAAGATAATAATAGTAAACAAGCCGATAAATGCGATCATAAGCGTAATGCCGCGCTGCATAAGACCGATGCTCATATGTCCAAGGCCGGGAATAATTGAAAGCAGTATCGTTTTCGTTTTTTCCTGTTGCATTTCCGCTGCATGGGCATACGCAAAGCTATTATTATAGTCGGAGTGCATTCCCTTTCCCGTTGGGTCTGCCTCGAAGAAGCTGCCTCCTGCCTGTGCAGCCGATGAATAGATCATGCCATTTGGCCGATTCGGTTGAACAGACAAATGCTTTCCATTAATAAGCGAAATAATCATGTCTATCATATTCACGATTGCCGAGAGAAGCGCCGTCATAAGAAACATGAATATGGTAAAAGAATCTACGCTATTATTGCTTGCCATAAGCAGCAGCAAAAAAGCTAAAGGCCCGAAAAAACCAAGCGCATATACGATACAACGTATAGGGCGGCCCAAATAAGCATGTCCAATCCCCGGGATAAACGACAGTAAAAATGCCGTTAATGGATTTTTATTCACGAAGCTTCATCCTCTCACTTGCCAAATTATTCATTGTAACGATATTGGTGCAAGCCATCGAGCCATCGGCTCGCTTTGCTCACCATTTCATCCGACCAGGTTTGCACCATTGGCTCGCTCTCCTTATAGCGATTATCCTTGGCATGCTCAGCCAAATCACCAACCTGCTGCGACAGTCCGCTAAGCACGCCCGTGGCTAACAGCAGCAGCGTAATGGAAGCGGCAATGGAATATTGCACAATCGGAAGGCTAAGCCATAAGCGGCGGCGGCGGTTGCTTACAGATGGTTTAGAATAAGCAGCTTGCTCCGTGGATGCCGCCAGCTGCTGACTCTCCCCGATTGCTGCTGTGACTGCCTCAGCATCAATTGCAGCTATAACATTGTTCTCTAGCGCTGCCCAATCCGTCTCTGCAATCTGATGATCATTCGCTTCAAGCTCCTGCATGAACAGCTGCAGGCAAGTCTCGCATTGCTGCAAATGCTCTTCGACCGCTTCCCGCCTATCAAGCTGCAGCAATTGTCCGTTAATGAACCGCTGCAGCTCTACTGCCGTCGTATGCGCTATGTATGCATTGTCCTTCTTCAATCAAAGTCCTCCCTTCGCCAGTGACGCTTCATCCAATTGCGGGCGCGATACAGCCGCGTCTCCACCCCTTTTATCTGCAGCCCTGTCTCATGCGCAATCTCTTCGTAGCTTTTGTCTTCTATGTAATAAGATTTCACAATAGCTCTATAATTTTCTGGAAGCTGCTGCAGCTGCTCAGTAAGCTGAAGCTTGCTGGAGCGCTCCATAGCCTGCGCCTCAGCAGCAGGCGCTCTTGCCTGCCATCCGTCAACATCCGAAGCGCTGTATGCATCTGTATCCGCCACGCTGGAATTTACAAGCTGCTCCGGTCTACGCAACCGGCTTCGCCGCCAATCAATAGCTTTGTTAATCGCAATGCGCGTAATCCATGTTTTAATTCCATCTAATCGACACGTTGGAAGAGAGCGATAGATTTGCAGCAATACTTCCTGCGTAACGTCTTCTGCATCATGACTCGATTGCAGCACTGCATAAACAGTTTTGTATATATGCGGACCATACTTCTGCACGAACGGCCTGAATTGCTCCGCATCGCCAGCTTGTATTTGCCTGATCCATTGCTCATCCGAAATAATGCTCTCCTCCCTTCCTAACTCTATAGACGATTATAAACGGCTTAACCCCTTCACTTTTTAAAAATACCTTAAGAAAAAATTAAAACTATACTTCTGAAAATAAATTAGGTCTTTAAACATACGAGCTTTAATCTTTTAAAATTATATTTTAAAAACAAACAGCAGCTTCGCGGAGCTTATTGCTCCGCCGAAGCTGCTGTTTTATTCATTTCGCGATATACACCCGGCGTTACGCCTTCATACTTTTTGAACAAACGAATAAACGTGCTTATGCTGAAAATGCCAACAGCCTCGCTCACCGATTTGAGCACAGCCTCTTCCTCCATAAGCATGCGCTTGGCCTCCTGCATGCGGTAGCGGTTTAAATAATCCGACAAATTTTCTCCCTTCTGTTCCTTGAAAAAACGGGACAAATAGGACGGATGCACATTAAAGTATTCCGACAAACCTGCCACCGACAAGTTAGGATCGCTGTAATGGTCCGCAATATGCGTTAGCAGGTCATCGATCAGCTTGCTGTTATGGCTTTTTTTGCGAGCCTCCACATGGCTGCATACCTGCTGCAGAAACTGCGTCATTCTATGCCTCATATCTCCTACCGTATGCTCTTGCAGAATTGCCTGTACAGTCCTTTGATTTTGCTCATACAGCTCCGATTGTGCAGACACTGCTTCCATCGATGCTTTCATCATCGTACTGATTAAATCGAACATAAAGCAGCGTGCTAGATCAGCAGAAAGCTTGCCCTCCTGCAAATTGGTTTCAATGACTTCATCCATAATCGACTTCGCCTTTTCGTAATTTCCTGCTTTTACGTAATTAATCAGCTGCTGCTCCATCTCCAGCGGATAGGTATACCCGTTGCTCGGCTCTTGAATGCTCTCGTAATCAATAACTGTACCGCTTCCCATAAGCAGCCGGTACTCCATCGCTTCAAGCGCTTCACGATACGCAGCTGATATAGAATGAATGGCAGTATGCACCGCACTAAGCGTGCAGGTAAGCTCAATATGAAACCGCTGCATAATAAACCCCCGCGCTTCCTCAAGCATAAGCAGCAAACTTTCCTTGGCCTGGCGCGGCGTTGTGCCTGGCACAAAATTAACGATACAAGCCAGCATTTCATCCACCTCTGCCACCCAGCCGCGATGATGCTTTCCTATCGTTTCTTCCACAATGTTTGAAACAATCAAATGTACAAAACGCAAATTTTTTTCAGGATCATGCTCTTGCTCACGCAGCAAACCGCTGAAGTCCTCTATGTAAAACAGCACAACTGCAAAAGCGCCAGACCCCATCTCAATTCGATACTCCGAAAGCGCTTCCTCAATTGGATAATTACTTTCCAATCTCCCTTTTAACAATCTGACGATTAAATTGGCACGCAAATAAACGTTTTGCTGTTCGATCACTTTATGCATCTCAACATTCTGATCCAGTGCCTGCTCCAGAGACTCGCCGATATAGTGCAATTCATTCCCTGCTTGCTCCGGTTTAAGCTTTGACTTTAACGCTAGCGTATTGACGATTTGCTTGACAGGATTATAATTTCTGCGGGCTGTAATAATAGCTGTGGCAGCGCCAAGCACTAAAGCGATGATAACCATCAAAATACTAATATCACTTACATACTCGGCTTTCTCCCTGTATACTCCCGAGGGAAGCGAATACACATATGTCCAGTTCGTAAGGGCTGACTTTATATAAGATACTACAACATCCTGATTATTGGAGCCATTTTCAATTACGCCATAAGGCTCAATCAAATTTGAATATAAGGGCAGTATCGGCAATGCTTCGCCTGACGAGGCCAAAATCCGGTCATTACCATCAACAATATAAACATCGCCTTTATTATAGGACTGAAGATTGCGCAAAGATGTCTGAAGACGCTCTTTATTCATATAAATAACTAATGTGGCCAGCCTGCTGCCCGTGTTTTCAATAGGAAGGGATTGCGAGAGTAAAATATCACTCTTCTCCTGATTCATGCCAATATCCTGTCCATTTATAAAAGCTCCGCGGTGCTGATTTTCCAGAAAGGCTGTCCATTCATCATAACCAACACCCGTCCGCTTAATATAGAGATCATAATATACTTCAGGCTCATAATAAGAGCTGTTACTCAAAATAAAGTTTCCATTTCGAAAATAAATAAAGAAATTATCAATGTAACGATTGGTATTGCTATAGGTGCGAAAATCCGCGAAAGCCTGCACCATGGCCAAACGATGCTCCCCCGTCAGTTGTTGAGGAGCAAACAGCAATTTACGAACCCGCTCATTAAAAGCGATCACTTCACGCATACGTTGAACATGTTCAATCTGGGAATCGATCTCTTCTTGAAGCTGCTTTAATAACGAAGAGTTGGCGCTATTAATTTCATCCTCGATGACTTTATTCGTCTGCATATATACAACTGCCATCATAACTACTGGAATGAGCAATACTAGAGCATAGGATCGCAGCCATACGTATAAAATGCTGTTTTTTCTCCATTTGATCATCTGATGCCCTCCGCCAATTTCACACGTTTATTCTACACGGCTATCCTTTAATAGAACCGATCATAACCCCTTTTACAAAATACTTCTGCAGAAACGGATATACAACTAATATCGGCAGCGTAGCTATCATAATTGTAGCATATTTGATACTTTCCCCTACTGCCTCTACATCGCCGGCCGCGGCGTCTGACGACATAAACTGCGTGCTGTTCTGGATAAGGATTTCCCGCAATATAAGCTGCAAAGGAAATAAAGAACGGTCCCGCAAGTAGATCATCGCGCTAAACCAGCTATTCCAGTGCCCTACGCTATAAAACAGGATCATAACGGCAATTACGGGCATGGACAGTGGAATGACGATTCTAAATAAAATCGTGAAGTCCTGCGCTCCATCGATTCTTGCCGATTCGATCAAGCCATCAGGCAGAGCGCCGAATGAAGTGCGGAGTATAATCAAATTCCAAGTTGATATTGCTCCTGGTATAATGACAGCCGCCAAGCTGTCTCCTAAACCAAGCCAGTTATTCACTAGCAAATAGGAAGGAATCAGTCCTCCCGAAAAAAACATCGTAAATACGATAGCCAGCATAATCGGCCTCGTCCAAGGCACGCCCTTGCGCGATAATACATAAGCGCCCAGGCATGTTACAGTTAAATTAACAACCGTGCCAACTATGACAATGAAAAAGGTATTGCCAAAGCCGGATAATATATTCGGATTCCGGAATACCATTTTATAAGCTTCGGCAGTAAACCCGAGCGGCTTCAGCAGCAATCCCGTGTGAGACATAAGCTGCGTGGAATTGCTTAATGAGGACATTAAAACAAATATAAACGGGTAGAGTGTAATGATGATCATAACCAACATGACCGCCACATTCAAAATATTAAATGCGATTTCCCCCGCGCTTTTTTTAATCTTCACGATCCCTCTGCCCCTTTCTACCATAAGCTCGTCTCGCTTACCTTGCGGCTAAACCAATTTGCAAATATAAGCAGTATAAAGTTAATAGAGGATTGGAACAGCCCTACAGCCGTTGCATAGCTGAATTCCATCGACGACGTCAAGCCTCTTCGATAAACGAACGTATTTATGACATCCGCTGTAACATATGTGTTCGGATTGTACAGCAAAATAATTTTTTCAAAGCCGATATCCATCATGCTTCCTATTTTTAAAATTAATAAAATGACGATAATCGAAGAAATGCCCGGCAAGGTGACATGCCACATCTGCTTCATGCGCCCTGCGCCATCCATTCTGGATGCCTCATACAGCTCTGGATTTACACCGCTGATAGCAGCCAAGTAAATGATAGAGCTCCAGCCAACTGACTGCCAAATTTCCGATATAATATAGATCGGCCGGAAAAACTCCGGATGCCCAAGCATCGCTGTCCGATCCATGCCAAGCCATACCAATATGTCGGTAATAAAACCATCGCGGGAAACGAATTGTGTGATCATTCCCCCAATTACGATTAGCGATATAAAATGCGGCAAATAAGTTACCGTCTGTACAATCCGTTTGAACCACGGCCCTATTAATTCATTTAACAGCAGGGCAAATAAAATGGGGGCTGGAAAAACGAATACTAACTGATATACATTAAGCAGCAATGTATTTTTAATCAGTCTCCATACATAGTAGCTGCTGAAAAAGTCTTGAAAATGCTTAAAGCCCACCCAGGAGCTATCCAATATGCCTTTGGCTACATGGAAATCCTTGAATGCAATAATTGCGCCATACATCGGTGCATATTGAAAAATAAGATAGTACAGTACGACAGGAAAAATCATAATGTACAAGTATTTATGTGATCGATAGTCTTTACGAAGTGCATTTGTCCATCGGTTCATCATAGCATTTCCTCACCACTCAATCCTTCTGAAAGTAATCGGGAAGCGACCTCGTCTCTTCCCGATATAGGACTCTTCTATCGCTTTTCGTAGCGTTCTACAGCTGCCTGCTTCATTTCAATAGCCCGGTCAATTTTCATCTTTTTCAGCTGCTCAACATATGCATCAAACTTGTCTAATGACTCAGTGCCCATAATAAATTTTAAAAACATTTCTTCGCGGTACGTGTTAATCTCTGCCATAATCGTAGCCAGCTCATTAGCTTCCTCTGGCGTATGGCTGATTAGAGGCAAACGGGTCTGGTAGGCATTTTGCTGATACTTGCTGAATGTGATAGACGCATCCTTTTGCTGCTCATAACCGTAGTATTGCTCAGAATAACGATCATCGCCAACAAAGCCAATGGCAGGCGTCGCTACACGCAAATATTTGTTCATCGCATCGCTCACCGATAAGCCGTCCGGATTTTTCAAAATGAGGTCAGAATATTGCGGATAGCCATTTACATCATTAAAGGTTACGCCCTCTACGCCAAAGGATTTAAGAATATGTCCCTCATCGGTGTAATAGTAATCCAGCCATTTCGCCGTTTCCTCAATATTTTTGTTTGCCGTTGTAATCCCTACGCTGCCTTGTCCTCTAAATTCATAGGAGGTTGAAATAAAATGCGGCTCGTCTGCGGCATTGAGCACTGGGAACTGTACGCCTATCAAGTTATAGCTTGGGTCTTTTTCCTGCAAGGCAGGCAAGTATTTGCCCATTCCGCTGCCGATATATGCGAAGAAAGCTCCCGTTTTTCCATTGACAACCTTAGCATCAAGCGCTGCGCTGTCCTGCGTTGAAAAATCAGGGTCAAGCAAGCCCTCGGCATACCACTCGCTAAGCAGCTGCAAATATTGCTTGTAGCCAGCTTCTATAGGTCCATATTTGACTGCTCCGTTATCCAAATAAAATTCTGTACTAACACCGAAAGCGCCATTAAATTGCTGTAAATTCAAATTGCTTAGTGATAGGGTGAGCGGCGCTGCAGCTGATTTCTTTTCCTTAAAGGCACGCAGCATATTCGTCCAATCCTCAACCGTTTGCGGCTCGCTGATGCCAAGCTCCTTGAGCCAGTCCTCGCGTACGACAAGACCGCCTGATACGCCATGATTGCCGATCCCGATACTTGGAAAAACATACATTTTTCCAGCGTCTGTACTAATTTGCTTTTTCATTTCTGGATGCTCATCCAAATATTTTTTCAAGTTCGGGGCATGCTTGTCGATAATTTCATTCAGCTCAATAATGACATTATCTGCAAGCGCTTTCTCAGGGCCGCCGGGATAGGCGGTGAAATTGTATTCGATCATATCCGGGTACTTGCCGGAGGCGATCAGCAGGTTAAATTGCTCCTTTTCGCTGCCGACAGCAGGATGCTCGAAGTTAATATGAACACCGGTTCTCTTCTCCAGCTCTTGATAAAATAAAGCATCGTTATACGTCTGCAATGTTCTTGACGGGCTTGCTCCAAGCTCCGACCAATAAGATAAAGTAATATTTTTCTTTGCATCGCCTGCTGACGGCTGCGCAGCGTTCGAAGCTGAAGGCGAGCTGCCGGGCGATTGCGATTCCTTTGCTCCTCCGCCTGTGCCGCATGCCGTTAGGCCAACCATAGACATAATCAGCAAGCTCGCTAGCATAAAGCGTGTACGTCCTGCTTTCTTTCCGATTCCTGTATCCTTCATTATGAACAGACCTCCCTAATCGTATATGAGCGCTTGTTCCAGCTCGCTTTTAATATACGGCAAGCGGATGCAGGCTGTAGATAGGCAATGCTTTAAGCGATAGTCAACGTATGACAATTCAGCATGAGCATTTGTTGCAGCGATGTGCATCTGTTGTAGCGATGTGCATCAGTTGCAGTGATGTGCATCAGTTGCAGCGATGTGCATCTGTTGTAGCGATGTGCATCAGTTGCAGTGATGTGCATCAGTTGCAGCGATGTGCATCTTTTCCGGCGATAAGCATCTTTTGTAGTGATGAGCATCTTTTGATTGTAATCGAAAGAACGACACTGCGATCAAGTTTGGGCTTCCAAACACGGACACTTCTGCTCCCCCAGACCCAATCCTGCTCTCCGTTCCCCTTTCTATTGCTTACATAGTTGCCCGCAATGAATCGACTTGGACACACGTTCCGTTATTTGCTTTAAAACCGCCATTTTTTCAATTTCGCGGTCACACGTTCCGCTATTCGGCTCAAAATGGGGCTCGGGAGGCGATATATAGGTCAATAGCGGAACGTCTGTCACTTTACCTCCTCAAAACTGCGATTTTGGGCGCAATAGCGGAACGTCTGGCCAGCTAGGGTAACTGTCGATTCATTTCGAATTAGATAACAAGCATCGGTTGCCCCCATTGAATCGACATGGTCACACGTTCCTTTATTTACTTTAAAACCGTCATTTTTTTAATTTCGCGGTCACACGTTCCGCTATTCGGCTCAAAATGGGGCTCAGGAGGCGATTTATAGGTTAATAGCGGAACGTCTGTCACTTTACAACCTCAAAACTGCGATTTTGGGCGCAATAGCGGAACGTCTGGCCAGATAGAAAAACTGTCGATTCATTGTGTATGAGAATAACGAGCAATGTTAAAGCAATTAAATTACTATTGCTGCTTTTCTTGCCAAGCTTCGAACTGACTATAGGCGATGCTTCTAATGGTTTCCGCCATATTGTACAGCACATCCTTGCTTGGCTTAAAGGTAATATACAGGCTAAATTCGGGATCATCGATTACTGCCCGGATCTCTCGCTCTATTAAGCTTCTATGCGCTGGATATTGCTCTGCAATACGAAATAAAGCAGCCACAGCAAATGTAAAGTATTGAAAGTAATATTCGTCGTCATGGTTAATAAACTCTGCATCCGTAGACACATTGGAAAATTGCTCTCTCGTATGCAAAATATTCACAAGCTCTGGTACTATCTCTTCATCACGCAGCTTGCCGAGCAAATATATTGCGGCATAGCCTCTTGCCTGATTATATTTCCGGCTGGATTTCGGGAAAAATGGGTCTCGCTCCTGAACAATTGTTCTTAACACCGGTATTGCGCTGCTGTCCCCCAGCAGTGCTAGCGCAAATGCGCTGTGGCGCTGTAGATGAAGCTCATCCTCCGAAGCAAGCCAATTCCGAAGCTGAGGGCGAATAGCGTCCCCCATGTTTCTTGCCGACCAAATCGCAATGCCTGGCTTCTCACTCGCCAGCCCGCTGCTAATCGCCTGCTCATCTGTAAGCCAGCCACGTATCGGTTCATGATGATCGTTGCTGGGAACTCCGTAGCGGAGTCCCACATGGTTCGCTTCCTGCAAGCACCCTGTAGTCATCAGCAGCTCCTTCAGCTCTGCATATGGCACTTCACGCAGCGGAACATTATGCCGGATAGCGAGCAGCGCCGCCATAGCTGCAGCCTCGCCGCATTTTTGCATATCCCGTTTCATGCGAACGCAAGCTGCCAGATCGTGATCGATGCCCAGCGATCTTCCTGCGACCAGCAAGCCGTCGATCTCTTTCGGAATAAGCGCGCCCAGCGGAATAGGAACAGAGAAATTAACGCCCCACAAGCCGGCGCCTACGATCCAGTCCTGCTGCAGCTCACTTTCAAAAGCGACATCCTTGCCATGATTGTCCAAATTAGAGTAGGCATAGAACAAAGGTTCCTCGGTCAAGCTGCCAGTAATGAAATTTTCAAAAGTAACATTTTGCTCTCCGATAATAAATTTCCCTTCACGTACGCCAAGCAGCGGAGCAAGCTTTACAAACTTCGGCTCCTCAGAAAAAACATCTGGCTGATGCGTCCAGCAGCAGGCGGATTGAATAACTTGCTTAGAGAAGCTGCTGCTGTCCTCGCAATCCACATATCCTGAATCGGTGTAAAACGTCTTCACCGCATTATTTTCAATCCATACAATAGCATTGGAAAAAGGCTGCATTTTGCCATCCAGCTCTCTTCCCTTGTGAAAGGCAACCCCTGCCATGCTGCTTACTTCCGCTTCGCCAGTACAATCTATGACGACCTGCCCCTCAGCCGAGCTTATACCATTGGCACCAATAAATCGTACACCCTTCACTGCATTGTTCTGCATATAAACACCGATTACTGTGGCGCTATAGCATATGGTAACACCCGCAGCCACCATCCTCTGCTCAAGCGCTATTTTTTTCAAATCGGCACTTACACCAGCAGCCTTCGTATAATCTGCCAGCTTAGCTAGCCTTTGCACCTCTTCATCGATCTCTTCAAACAAGCCGCCTTTATTGCCAAAATAATAACCGATAACCGCCCCGACCGTTCCCGTTCCTCCCATAGCCGAAAGCCGCTCCAGCCCTAATACCTTTAGTCCTTGCTCAGCAGCAGCAATAGCGGCAATCGCTCCTGCCGTGCCTAGACCGACTACGATAACATCATAACGATCAACAGGTGAATTGAGCTCTGCATTACGCTTGACTAGTTTGCCTTCTACACGCTCTGAAATGATCATATCGCCCCGTTCTCCTTTCCCCACTCCATTCCTTCATCCATAGCCAGCAGTGGATTGGCATAAGCTGCCGACGGCATCCAATACCAATTACGATCTATTTCATGCGGTCCTCTATTTGGAGCATAGTCAAACTGATCGGCTACGGTTGCCAGCGACCAGCCTTCCAGCTCTGCTGGCCGATTGGCCCAAAATTGATGTATTTTTTTCCTGGCAGTAATCCAGTCATCATCAGCAGCGAGCGGAATGCTAATATAACCTTCCGATTCAAAGCGCCCCCGCTTAAAGGAAAAGCGATCCTCATGAAACTCTGACGATCCGCCGAAAGCACTGCTTGCCAGTGCAGATACAGAGCCATGCTCATTTTTTTTGGCATGCAGCAAAGCTCCAATTCTTTTCCTTCCTGTATGCATACGCACAGGGCCAGTCAGCTTCTCGGATGATGTATCTATAATCCGATTGGCGACAAGCTCACTCATGCCAGAACCATCGTATAAAACAATTTTATAGCCGCTGCCGGCATGCTCGACACTGACTACTTCCGTCAACAATCGAACAGGCAGCTCTTGATCGCGTGCCAGCTGATATAAAATCGGCGTTATGCCTGACAAATGCACTCTGCCTTCGCTAGTCAGTACATTTCTTCTTTTCAGCTTGTCACGCAGCATTTTTACTGCTTGATGACGCTCAGTCTCTAGCTCCCAATTAACTCCAGGCTTATATGCATAAGTAAATTCATGTCCAAGCGTTATTTCTCTCTCTATTAACAGAGACGGTCTGTTTTGCTTCTGCAGCTCCCCTATTAAACCGATTCCTGTGAACGTAGCGCCAACAACTAACGTATCTACCTGCCTTACACCCATCGTTTGTTCCTACCTCCCATGGCAATTGTTGCAGCTGTTTCTCCGAATTATAGGAATGGCCAATGCATATTGTAAATGTTCATCTCTTGCAGCAATAGCCATTTAATGAGGTTTAAGCTTTATAAAGCAAGCTGGCTCTGTTGTAGAGCTATATAAGATTACCATCCATTTTGCAATAACAAAAATATACATTGCGCTATAAAAAGTACAGTGTTATTATTTAGGCATAAAATATTTAGATATCTAAATAATATGCAAGCTTATAACACTTAACTTAAGTTCCAAGAAAGGAGCAGATAAAATATGGCAAGAATGAGCAGCAAGGTGGCGCTTATTACTGGAGGAGCTTCGGGGATTGGCTTGTCCACCGCCAACTTGATGGCGCGAGAAGGTGCAAAAGTAGTCATTGCAGATTTTAATGCCGCGGGAGCCAAAGCAGCAGCAGATCAAATAAAATCCCAAGGCGGAGAAGCAGCTGGCATTTTTCTTGACGCCGGCGATGAAGCGTCGATAAAAGAAGCAGTTGAATATACAGTACACGAGTTTGGCAAAATTACATGTCTTTTTAATAATGTAGGCTTGACCAATTTAAAAAAGGATCTGGATGTCGTTAACGTTGATCTCGAAGAATGGGACAGACTTATGAATGTGAACTTGAAAAGTGTGCTGCTCGGCAGCAGATTTGCTATTCCTCATATGATTCAAGCTGGAGGAGGTTCGATTATTAATACAGCTTCTATGGCAGGCTTCGCAGGGGATGTTGTGCGGTCTGCATATGGAGCCTCGAAGGCGGGGGTCATAAATCTTACAAAATATATTGCTGCCCAGCATGGGAAGAACAACATTCGCTGCAATGCCGTAGCGCCTGGACTAATTTTAACACCGGCAGCCAAAAATAATATACCTCCTGCTCTATTGGACATCTTCGCGAAGTATAACGCACTGCCTTATCATGGAGAGCCGGATGATATTGGCTATACCGTCCTGTTCCTGGCTTCGGATGAATCCAAGTTTATTACGGGACAGACGATTCAGGTCGAGGGCGGGCATTATATTGCCAATCCAACTATCCCAGATTTTGAGCAAATGACGAAAACCGCACAAAGCAGCCAATAACAGCTAAAATGCGATTTTATGAAAAAAACATTAAATTAGGTTAGGAGAATGAGTCATGGGAAGATTGAACAATAAAGTTGCGATTATTACCGGTGGAGCATCGGGTATCGGGGAAAGCATGGTCGATTTGTTTGCGCAAGAAGGTGCTATCGTCATTGCCGCAGATATCAACGAAGCAGCACTGGAAAAAGCTAGCCAGAAACAGAACGTGTACGGTATGAAGCTCAATGTTGCCTCCGATGAGGATTGGCAGGCGCTCGCGAAGGCAGTAAACGAGCGCTTTGGCAAAATCGATATTCTAGTTAATAACGCAGGCATTTCTTCCGAGAAGCCATACCAGGAAATCAATGCGGACGATTGGCAAAAAATGCTTACCATTAACGGCTTTGGCCCGTTTGCCGGTATGAAGCATGTCACTCCGTATATGGCAGCCCAAAACAAAGGCTCCATAATTAACATTTCATCCTATACCGCATTAATCGGCCAAGGCTTTAATCACTACTCGGCGTCCAAGGGAGCGGTGCGCGCAATATCGAAAGCGGCCGCGGCTGCGTTCGGCCGTCAAGGCATTCGGGTTAACGCTCTGTTCCCAGGAATCATTGAAACGCCAATGACTCAAGCTCTCAGCACTTCAAAGGAATTGCTTGGACGATTGATTCAGGCTACTCCGTTGCAGCGTCTAGGTCAAGCTAGCGATATTGCTCAAGCGGCATTATTTCTCGCATCCGATGATTCTTCATACATTACTGGCTCCGAATTAGTCATTGACGGTGGATACTCTGCACAATAACGTGTAATATTATGACAGCCCTTAATTTTAAATTATGGGCTGTCATTTATTTGGCCAGGAGGCTTTTATGGAAGATAAAACTATTTTTGAACTTATACATGATATGGACAAATTTACAAATCAATTGATCGTTCAATGGAATATTAACTTTAATGAAGACCTCGGTATCTCACACGTCCTTGTGCTTAGCCATCTGAAAAATAACGGAAAAAGCCGGCCATCGGACATAGCGAAAATATTGGGGCTGACTCCGCCTACGCTCAGTTATTTGTCAGATAAACTCGTCCGTAAAAAACTAGCTGTCAGAACGGCGGATGAATCGGACCGCAGAATTATTTTTTTGGAGATTACCGACGCAGGGGTTGCCCTCCTTGAAAGAGCAACAGCGGAGGGGCAAAGGCTGCGCAGAAATCTTTTCGAGAAATTAGACGAGCAAGAAAGAGAACTGCTGGCCAAGCTTTATAAAAAGCTGAATAACGAGGATTAGATCCAGCATACTAAATGGTGGCAAGGATAAACGGCTTCGCCGCCAAAGCTTATAATTCAGTTTTCGCAGGAGAAAATTACAGATAGCCTTGATGCAGTCAAGAAATGATGCAAAAATACATCATATTTTTCAGATTTGCTCCCACCAGCTGTACATATCTGATTTAGGCAGCTATATTATGACTTATCTGCTGAATTAAGCTGTGAAAGTTGAGTTATAAATCGTTATATTCCTGCAAAAGGCACCCGGCCGGGTGCCTTTCATTTAGATTGCCTAATTCAATGCCTACTCTAATTCAAAATGTGCCGTTAATTGCTGCCCCGTTAAAATGCGGAACGTAAAGGCCGCATCCAGTGACACTTCATTATTGTGCTCATCCGTCCATTTTACAAATCGATAGCCCGCTGCAGGGTTTGCAGTTACAGTAACAAATGTGCCTTCTTCAAAACTGCCGCTTCCTGCTACTGCTCCGCCCGCCGAGGTGTTGGCCTGCAAATCGACCTGGAACATATAGGGGTCAAATCGATACGATTGAATGAGAACATACGGGGCATATTGCGCATGCTCGCGGGATGTTAGCGTAACGAACGAGCTCGGCCCGTCCATGTACAAACTGGCAATGCCATCGCCCTGCCGCTCACTTTTCACGTATTCCATTATATCAAACTCGCGATACTTATAGGTTGGGTCAAAGCTTGCGCTTGCAATTAAACTGCCATACGATGGCCTATTATTCCAAGTGATCCCGCTCTCTGACCAGCTGTCATCAGCTACGCTGAAGAGCTTAAGCTCTGTCGTGCCGCCTGAAGCAGCCGTCAATGCTCCGTATAAATAAAGCTTAGCATCGAACATATTAGGATTCGCCGCTGACACGTCCAGCTTCGTATAAGCACGCCGGTCAAAATCTCCTCCGCTTTTCACCGTTTCGAGCCTAGTATCGCTTCCATAATTAATTGTGCTGTATGCTCCGCTTCTTACATATGCATCTTCGGAAATATCCAGTCTGGTCACGACAGGCTGCCCATATGCAATCGCCAGTTCAACCCTTTTCGCAATCGTGCTGCTTCCGATGGTAATGTCTATAAATATTTGAACTTGGCCGCCGCTCTCGGCCGTAACCACTCCGTTGGCATCAATCGTTACCGTGTTAGGATTGTCGCTGCTATAAGCAACCGTTGCGGACGTATTTAAATCGATAAAGGAGCCGTCTTCCCGCTTCGCTTGCACCTCTATAGAAGCCTGCTCGCCGACAAACACAATCGGCTTATCAATCGACACACTCACCTCGTCAAGCAAAGGTCCTTCAAAGTTCGGTGCAGGCGCGTTGCTGTCATAAGCCAGCTTGAAATGATGCGTGCGCCCCTTTGCGCCATTTGTATCTACTTCTATTTTAATGTTTGGCTCCGTCCGCAGCACCGTAACAGAGGAATCCTTGCTGATCACCGATACGCCCTTTTTATTTACTTCATACACCAGCTTCTGGCTCAAATGAGTCGGATCAGAAACAGCAAAGCTTAATTCACCCGCTTCGTCCTTTACCATCACAGATGATGGCTGATACGACCAAATAAAATCGAACTGACCGCCTTGCCAGAAATTGATGCCTGTAAGCTTGAGATTCTTTTCTGTAACCGCCTGTATGTTTTTAGTATTTTGCAATATTTCTATATCAGGATTGCTGCTGTAGCTTTGCGTCTCTTGGCTGCTGCGATTCGGCAGCAAAATATAAGCATACTGCGCATCGGCCGGGCTGCTGCCATGATCCATCCACAAGGTCAAATAGTTCCGGGTAACGTCGGGATCGGGATTCGGCAGGCTCGACACGGTCAAATCTCCCCATTTGCCAGTCCTCGCTTCTCTTAATCCTTGCAGCTCAGCGCCTTGCGGAAATATATAGCCAATATCAGAACCAGGCACGTTTCCTGCCAGATGCGCCCACTGGATACCGTTCATGGTCTCCGACCAGCCTAATTGCTGCGGCTTCAGCTGTCCGTCAACAGTAAGAATATTATTGCCGCTTGCATTAATCTTCCGGTTTTCTACGATCGTTTCAATCGCACGATTATCGTCGCTAGTAATGCCGGCCCCTAACGCTACGATTTCATCGTCAAACATGAACCATGATTTTTTGGCGGTCAAGGAGCTCGGCGTCACGACAGCACCCGAGGCGTTCAAATCACCTGAAGCCTTCAAATCCATACCTGCAGCGCCATAGCTGTCTTCAAACGAAGCGCCTCCTACCCAAGCATTTGGGCTTAAATACTCCTTATTGAAGCCAATCCCGATGACACTTCTAGGCAGCGTGTCCACCGTCGTTCCCGGCAAACGGTACGGGTCTACAGTCGGCCAGAAATGGTCGCTGAACTGCAGCAGATCGTTATTGTACAAATAAGTCATGCCGTCTGCCGTATACCAGCTTTTCATATTTACATTGCTGATCGATTCATAATTAAAAATGCGGCTGGAGGACATGCTGAGTCCAAAGCCAAAGTCCGGCCTTAAATGAACGACACGATCCATATTGAAGTATTGCTTATGCTTAATCAGCTCTCCGCGGGATGAAATGGCTGGGTCATTCATTAATTCCTTTGCCATTACTGTATTTTCAAAAGTTGTTCCACTCGTATAAAAGCTGCGCGAAGTATCGCTTTCAATCCAATATTTCAGCATGCTTTTCATTCTTAGTGCATCCGCTGGAGGAGCAAATTTGGATATTTGCAAAATCGCCCCCATGGTAGAATGCCCGATCGCATGATCATGAGAAGCATAACGTGTAATTTCTCGTCCGCGCACCATTTCCATCATAGCGCCCTTATAAATAAGAGGCTCAAAGGCTTCATATACCCAATCGTATATATTGCTTAAATTGGGATCCGTCACTTCCCATGTGCTATTGTCCAATAAAAGCACCAGCCTGGCGATTTCCGCCAGCAGCGCTTTTCCGTAACCCCCATTGTAAGGATGCTTCTCATGCTGGATAAACGAACCATCCGTATAAAATCCATCCCCCTTCTCAACGTAAGCAAGCACATAGCTTAGCGCATCTCTTGCCATCTCCAGCCGTTCCGCAGATTTTGTTATAATGCCGTGATAGGCAACGATCTGCGACTTCCAGACTCGATTGGCCCCTACCTCGACCGTTTTTCCATTCATTGTTCTAAGGGTCGGATCAGGAACAAACTTTTGCACAGCGTTCATATAATTTGTAATTTGAGCTGTAGAGAAATCATCATACATTTTCAAAACGACCATGGATAAGTGGCTTGGAGCTGTAACCTCCCAGTGGTACCAGCTATTAGTTGCTGTCTCATAGCCTTCTGTTTTATTTTCGTTATACCAATTGTTATAGAGCCAGTCCATAGCGGATACGATGTCATCTCTGAGCGATACATTACCTTCCCATATGGAGCCTGCTGTTGCGTAAGCTGTTGCCATAGCGTTTAATCTGGTATAGCTGGTTGCAAAGTTGACAGATTTGGCGGCATCACTTAAATCATTCCATAAATACGTCCGGTTCGGCGTTTTAATCATCGTATTCCAATGATGGGCACCTGTAGATTCGATATTGCTCATTTTAGCTGCGATATCCGGATCATTTAAATCGTAATTAACGTCACCTATAATTCTGGCTCGCAGCATATCGTACTCATCCGCAGCTGTAGCGCGATTATCCTTTACATTCATACCCCCAAACATTAAGATCGCTGCTATAAAAACCGTTATCATTTTAAGATTTCTCATAGTGCACCTCCGAATCTATATTGTAAGCGCTTACTAAAATAGTTTGAAGGCCGCCCGAATTTCTGTAAATATTTAATTCATGATCTGATAGTCATTACATGACAATCAGATCATGAACATAGCTGCTTTCCCGTAAAATCACTTATTCTTTCTTGCAATATTCATTAATGCCAGCAAATAGAATACAACCATTGTAATTAACAAATAGGTAATGCTCATGACTGTGTTTGTTGAAAAGCTGCCAAACTGATAGTGGACGCCCATATCTAATTGAAAGGAGTTAACGGCCTGTTCATCCGCTCCTGAAAAGGATAGCTCCATTGGCCGTTCCAGCATAACCTGACGAAATAGTGCAGCCGCATGGGAAACCGGAAATATTTTAATAAGAAACTGAACAGCTTCAGGCAGCGATCCAATCGGGATATAAATGCCGGTTAAAAAACCGATTAAAGTACCTACTATTGTACCTACAGTTGAAAACGCATTCTGACTGCTAATAAATGAAGAAATAAAGAAAATAATAGAGCTGCTTGCGAGAACAGACAGCACAATAAGACCGAGAACTTGCAGCGCGGATATAAATGAGAGCAATTCCCCTCCCTTGAGATAGATATAGAGCTCTGCAAAGCCAAAAGTAATGACACTCATAATGAGTCCAATTACGATCACACTAATAATGTAACCTGCTGCAATGCTATTTTTACTTACTGGTGCTGCTGCAAAATCTTTAATAATCCTGCTAGAGCGATCCCCTACCATAATGCCGAATGCGCCCAGCGTCGCAGTAATTGAGGTAACAGCCAAAATTCCCGCCATAACCCAGCTATCCACTACAAAGTCAACATGGGTAAGCTGTGTAAAGCTCTTTTTCATCAGGTCGCCCAGAAATATAACATACAGGCCCAAAATTATGAATACTGCCAAAAAGGAAAAAAACACATTGCTCTTGTCTCGAAAAAATATTTTTAAATTGCGTTTGGCCAGTACGTTCATTCTCCTCTAACCCCCGCTCCTGTAAGCTGAATAAATACATCATCCATCGTTCCGCTTATAATCTCCAGCCCCGCTATATGTCTGCGGCAAATATCAATAATGGGCAGCGCTTCGACCGTGCTTCCGATTGCTATATGAAATCTTCCGTTATCCTGCTTATAAGGCACGGCTGCAGCATGAAGAGCTTCTCTTAACGCCGCTTCGTCGTTCGCAACAATTTTCAAGCTGTCCTGGGCATACCGCTCCTTCAGCTCATATGGCGTTCCCCTGGCGATAATTTCCCCGTGGTCCATGACAGTAATATAATCTGCCTGGGCAGCTTCTTCCATATAATGCGTAGTCAAAAATATCGTCATTCCCTGCTCCTGCTGCAGCTCACGAATCGTCTCCCATACGCTTTTCCGTGTTTGCGGATCAAGTCCCGTCGTCGGCTCATCCAAAAACAAAATTTTGGGCGTATGAATTAAAGCACGCGCAATATCTGCCCGTCGGCGCTGTCCGCCTGACAGCTTGCCATACGGACGCTTTATAAAATCGTTAACTTTGGCAATTCGTGCTGCTTTTTCAACCGCTGCGCGCAGCTCAGAACGGGACAAATTATAGAAGCCGCCTCGCACATATAAATTTTCCTCTACCGTAAGGGCATGGTCGAGCAAACTGTCTTGAAATACAATGCCAATAGAGCCTCTTATCCGGTCATCCTCCCGGCCAAGCTCATAGCCGTTTACCCGCACTTCCCCTTTATCACGCTGCAAATAGGTCGTAAGCATATCGATTGTTGTTGACTTGCCTGCGCCATTTGGTCCGAGGAAAGCGAACAAGGCACCTTGCTCCACGTAAAAATCGATTCCGTTTACCGCTTTTAGTTCACCGAATGATTTTTTGAGCTGCTTCACTTCAATTGCTTTTCCCACTGGAATCCTCCTCCGTATTTGAGTGATTTCTAGCCATGATTTGATCGATTAGCCGCTGCAATGATTACTTTCAACCCGCCGGCCGCTCCTTCCGCTCACTAGCTTTGAATTAACAATAACATGTACAAATGACATTGCAATAAGCTTTGAAGTAAGTTGCATAATTTGAGCGGTCACCTGCTAAAGCCAAAAACGACTGCAGCCAAATTAGCTAATAGGTACTTTTCATTTATTTGGGCTCCATGGTTATAGACAATTCATTCAAATTGATGTATAGTTGGTTACATGAGTAACCAACCGTTCAACACTTGATTACTTTTAGAGAAAAGAGGTCCTTGATGAAACCGACATTGGATGAATCTCAACCAATCTTTCAACAGATTGCCCAAATGATCATGGACGAGATTGTGGGGGGCGGATTGAACGAAGAAGAACAAATTCCTTCCGAAAATGAATTATCGCGCTTCTACAACATCAATCGGGCGACAGTACGCAAGGGTCTCCAGGCTTTGGTGGATGGAGGGATTATTTATAAACAGCGTGGAATAGGCATGTTTGTAAAGAGCGGAGCGAAACTGCAACTGTTGAAGGAACGTCAGCGTCACTATCGCGAGCAGTTCGTCCTTCCCTTGTTGGAGGAAGCGAAGAGAATCGGATTAAGCAAGGAATCGGTAGTTCAGTTGATTCTGGAGGAGGAGTAATGATGATATATGTAAACGAGTTAACGTATTCGTACGATAACGTTCCCGTTCTCGAAAAAGTATCGTTCGAAGAGATGGAGCCGGTGATCACAGGGCTGTGGGGGCGCAACGGGGCAGGCAAAACAACGCTGATGAGACTACTGGCCGGCCATCAACGGCCTCAAGGCGGATCGGTGCAGATTAAGGGCTTGGCACCTTACGGAAACCCGGCAGCAGTCCAGCATGTTTGCTACATGCAGGAGGATCATCCGTTCAGCTCGATATGGACGGTACAGAATGCGCTTCGTTTCGGTCAATATTTCAATACCAACTGGGATCAAGCTACGGCAGACCGTCTTGTCGAAACTTTCAGATTGGATCGCAAAAAGAAAATATCCAAACTGTCCAAGGGGATGAAGTCTGCGCTTCAGTTTATTATTGGGCTATCTAGCCACGCCGACGTAACGATACTCGATGAGCCGACGAACGGCCTGGATGCCGGGATGCGAAAGAAACTGTATGAGGCATTAAGGGTAAGCCATGAGGAATCTCCCCGTCTCATTCTGATTTCGACGCATCATATTGAAGAAGTTCAGACGCTCTGTGAATCATTGATCGTAATGCATAAGGGCAAGCTGCTGCATCATCAACTGATTGATGAGTTCCGCGAGCAAGGCATATGGCTGGCTGGCGAACGAAGCGCGGTGACAAATGCTATTGACGGGCATAAAGTGCTAGAGCAAAGCGCGATGGGCTCAAAAATCAGGGTAATGCTAGACGCCCCATATTCGAAGCAATGGAAAGAACACGCGCAAGCCCATGGACTTTCCATTGAGAAAGCAGACTTGCAAAATTATTTGCTGAATTTAACGGAAGATGCGGAGGTAAACGTATGAACTCACAGGGCGCGGTATTCCGATTTATATACGAGGATGCAAGCTGGTATTTTGCCAAACTTATGCTGTTGTTTATTACCGTTCCGTTGACGATCGTATGGATCATCGCCGGCTTGGTCTTTGACCTCGATCAGGGAACGCTTGCCGCGATATCCGGGCCTGCGTATTTCTTTCTTGCCGGTTTCGGGCTTTTCGGATTCAAGTCTCTCTTTTCGATATCGATCGGAATGGGAAGCACGCGCGAGCAATTCCTTAAAGCTTTCTACAGCGTGGGCACAGGGGGCGTAGTTTTCAGCATCTTGTGTCTGAACATTTGCCAATACGCGCTAGTCACGATCTATCAGTGGAATTCGGTAGAAGCCGGTATTCTGCATGTTGCTAGGTTGTTTTTGGATGAGTACCGTTTTTTCGACTATTTGTGGATCGATCTAATGGCGGGCATGGCAAGCTTCGGCCTTTCTTTTTTCTGTTATGCCATCATATATCGGATAGGATTTATCCGCAGCGTCATCATGTTCATGATCGTAACGGTCGCAGGCATATTTCTTTATTATGGAGGCACTATATCCGCGTTGTTCGACTGGATGTCCAATTTCAAGATGAGTGCGATGGCGATCGCTTCATGCATCGGGGCAGTAAGTCTCGCTGCGTTATTCGCCACGTATCCGATGCTGCGCCATGCGCCATTGCATCCGATGCCGAGAAAAGGATAACGAGAATACAATAGATGGACCGCTATTAACAACACACAGCGTCTGAACCGAGTATACGCTCGGCATTCGCAAAACGCAAACGGCAGAGATGCCGTTTTTTGCTGTTTAGGCGTACGCAGGAGCACTTCTCGGTCAAAGTCCGGTTACGCCACAGAAAAAAAGACCCGCCGCAAGCGCAAGCGAGTCTTTTTGATATGCACACCTATTCATAGAATGGCGCAGCCATTCGGCTTGTACAATGCCAATCTATTAACAACGTAAGCTATTCTAACGCTTCCTTCAGCTCGTCAGCAGAGCGTTCCCACCACTCGCCATTATGCTCGATCAGCAGCTTCTTAAGAGCAGCTTTTTCAGCAGAGCCGAGCTCATCCAAGACAATGCGCCTTTTGAGCGCATTATCGAGCTTATTGACATGGTCGGCAAGAATTTTCCAGCCGCGGCGCGCTTCTGGATCGATCCACATCTCACAGGCTGTAGCTCCGCCATAGAACGAGCCATGCTCATCACGGTCCACTGCTACCCATACGATCCAGCATTGGCGCCCATTCGGAGTATCCTCTCTATTCGGCGTAAATTTAATGCCGCGTTCAATCTTGCTCTTTGCATGCAGCGCACCCACATCAATATAGGCCTCGCCTTCATCAATAATAATGCAAGCTACATCGCTTAAATCAATGGAGCCCGCACCAAATCCTCTATGTTTTTTGCCGCCGATAAGATTGAGCGACAAGTTCTTCTTCACCTTCAGCTCAGCACCGTTTTGCTCTTCTGACATCAGTGATCACACCTTTCCCATACAATAATTACATTTTAGCTAATATTCTTCGAATTGCAAACATATACATGCTGTAGATGCTTGTCAACGGGAGGGAATCTGGAAATGCGTCCACGCTATTTGAATGGAATTATAATCGGATCTTTAGCAATCATTATGTTAGGCATCTCATTGCAGGGCGGGTTCGATAAAGCATGGCTATCCCAATTTACTTATGCCTACAAAGATAATCAGCTGACCTCTGAGCTTGCTGCATCTGTTTTTAATCAGCAATTGGCCGAGCCCTCAGCTTCTTCCGCTCAAGATCATCAAATGAATGTACAACCGCCGCCGCAGCAACAGCCGCTTAGCAAACGTGTGGTGGAATACCACATTTCAGTCACATTGCTGGAGCAAACGAGACAGCTGAGCGGAGAGCAAACTGTAACATGGACAAACCCTGGCAAAAAGCCTGTTACAGATTTGTACTTTCACCTTTATCCTAACGCCTTTCGCTCATCCAAAACGACCTTTATGAAGGAGTCTGGCGGAAAACTGCGCCAAGATACCGCAACTGCGAACAGCTATGGCTATATGGATCTGACAAGCCTGCAAACGTTAGAAGGCGATAGCTTGCTGCCCCGTATTCAATATGTGCAGCCTGATGATGGAAACAAGCATGACACGACGTTAATGAAGCTTCGGCTTCCTGATCCGGTTATGCCCGGCAAATCCGTTACGCTCAAGATGGGCTTTGATGTCAAGCTGCCTGAAGTTTTTGCCCGCATGGGTTATTCAGGGGACTTTGTTATGGCTGGTCAATGGTTCCCGAAAATAGCCGTCTATGAAACGGCTGGTACGAGAGACCGCTCGGCCGAAGGCTGGAATCTCCATCAATATCATGGCAATTCTGAGTTTTACAGCAGCTTCGGTATTTATAGTGTCAAAATCAATGTGCCGGAGAAGCATATTGTTGCCGCAACCGGGTTTCAAACAAAGCCAGCTGTAACAGAAAGCGGACGCAGTATTTATCAATTTTACGCGGAGGATGTGCATGACTTTGCTTGGGCAGCTTCTCCTGACTTTATCTATAAGGAGTTTTCCTTCTCTGAGGACAACATTCCCGGCATGCGCATTAAACTGTATTTGGATCCTGCGCACAGTGAACTTACAGAACGCTATATTCATGCTGCGAAATCGTCGCTTACCAAGCTTGCAAAATGGTACGGGCCTTATCCATACAGCACATTGTCAGTAATCGTGCCGCCGAAGCAGGCTGGCGGCGCCGGAGGAATGGAATATCCAACCTTGGTAACAGCATTTGCAGCCGACAAGGAAAATCCAGGCTATGAGCTGGAGCGTGTAGTGGCGCATGAAATTGCCCATCAATACTGGTACGGCATGGTTGCTTCCAATGAGTTTGAAGAAGCATGGCTTGATGAAGGCTTTACTTCGTATGCAGAGGATAAAATTATGGAAGCCGTATATGGCGTATTGCCTAATCTCCGTATGGAAGCCAGCTATATGACAGATCCTGCCCCGTTAAAGCAGGAATCCTGGGGCTATAAAAATCATCAGCAGTACGCAGAAAATGTGTACATGCGCTCCAAGCTTGTGCTGCTCGATATTGAAAACCAAATTGGCGCTAATCAGATGAACAAAATACTGCGAACTTATTTTAAAACGTATAAGTTCAAGCATCCAACAACGAGTGACTTTCAAAAAATAGTCGAAACGATTACAAAAACAGACTGGTCTGACTACTTCAACAGCTTTGTCTACAACAACAAGATGGCTGACTTTGAAGTTGAAGCGATTAAAGTAAAAACGATTCGCTCAGGAGAAGAAGAAAGCTATGAATCGCTAGTTACCGTAAGGCGCAACGGTGAGATGAACGGCTCTATCCCGATCGTGCTGAAATTTACAGACGGCACTACCAAAACTAAAGTTTGGAATGCTGAACAAGCGCGCATTCAAATTAAAGAGGTGCACAGCGCTCCGCTGGAATGGGCGGCAATCGATCCTCAGCAAAGCAACATGCTCGACAATAAGCTTATTAATAATTATATGAAAGCGGAGCTGCCTTCCGAAGCAAGGTCACGCTGGAATCTAGGTGTCGTCAGATTTGTAGAGGGCATACTGAAGAGCTTGGCATGGTAACTATTTATAGTTCAAGGAGCGATTTTATGAAAACAACTATCGCACAAGGCTGGAAAATGACACGCAGACATCTTACGTTAGTGCTGGCCTTATTCGTATACCGATTAGGCTGGGGAATATTCCTGTATCGCTTTATAGACGACATCATATCGCCGCTGCTGCGCCGTTATCCAAGCTCGGCACCGACAGACTATGCCGTGCAGGTCTTCCTGACCGAAGCACAATTCCAATTGTTTAAAACAAACCTCATTACGCCATACGTATGGATGCTGGCCGCTTTGTTCGCTTTTCGCATGCTGCTGACGCCCTTTATCCATAGCGGCCTGCTATACTCCTTGCATCAACAGTTTGAGCATTCGGCAAATACACACTTTCGCGAAGGAATGCGCAAATGCTGGAAGCCCGTCACGCTTATCTACTGGCTTGAAATGGCGCTGATTGCGGTGCCCGTCTGGTGGCTGGCTCCCAGAGCGATGCAAATTATTTTGACCAGCCCCTCCTTTGCGCAGCTTGCTGCTAAGCTTCTTCCTATAATACTTGGCTGGGCAGTATGGGCGGTTGCCATTCACTTGCTGTCTCTGTCGATGCAGCTTGGCGCAGTAAGCGGCGGGCGCATATGGTCAACACTATGGCAGGCGATAATAAAGTTCCTACCCTTCCTTCTGCTTTCACTTGTGCTTTGGATCATTACGTTTGCTATTGCGGCATTGTTTTCCGTCTTTTCCTTGCTGGGCGCCGGATTCTTAGCCATATTACTGCATCAAGGCAGCCATCTCATTTCCACTTGGATGAAGGTTTGGACGCTTTCTGCACAAAGCCATTATATATTCAGCCAAGGACAAGGATAAACGGCTCCGCCGTCTTTAAACAAGCCGCAATGCCCTTTCCGTCTTTCATCATGGACGAAAGGGCATTTTTTGTTGAAAAACAGTAAAATAATAGTTGTCTGAATATTTACAATATTTAAACATTAGGCTATAATGAAACTAACAAAGCGAAAGGGGATAGCCCATTGGAGACGGTTAGCGAAGCATGTCCATAGCTAAGTAAATCAAGGAGTACAGACATAAGGAAAGGAGCAGCTTTCATTTCTGGACATGTGGGGAACTCAGAGAAAATTGTCGAAAGATAGCTAATACATTATACGAAAGGACGCATACTAATCGTAATGAATATGCAGTTCGTGGTTAAGGATTGGAGCGTTAGAATAAATTGAATATTTGTTATATAAGCAAGTAGAAGGATTCTGGTCATTATCGGTGAGCAGAATCCTTCTTATGTTTTTAGAGGTTATGTTTCGGTGTGTTATAAGATAGGGCTTAACAAGCGGGAGATGGATTCCTTGAATCGGTTTGATCTTGGACGTTTATTGTACATCTCAAGGGTAAGCTCCTCTGAATAAGCGAGATCCTGGTCGAATATTCGGTTCAAGTTTTTCGCCGTTTGCGTATCATAGATGAAGGCATTCATCTCAAAATTAAGCTTGAAGCTTCTTATATCCAGATTGGCTGTTCCAACGGATGCTACCTTCCCGTCGACCACCAACGTTTTGGCATGCAAAAATCCATTATCGTACAAATAACATTTGACGCCAGCCTCCAGCAGCTCGCCCAAGTAGGAATGGGTGGCCCAGTGAACAAAAAAATGATCGGGCTTGCGAGGCAGCATAATTCTAACCTCTACTCCGCAATTAGACGCAACTTTAAGAGCAGTCATCAAGCTTTCGTCCGGAATAAAATAAGGAGTTTGCAAGCAAATGGAGTGATGCGCCTTATAAATCAGCTTTATGTAAGCCTCCTTGATTTGCTGGTACTCGCTATCCGGCCCGCTGGCAACCAGCTGCATGCCTATCGTCCCCTGCTTCACTTCCTCGATAGGAAAGTACTGCTCATTCAGATCAAGCGTGCTGTGGGTAGCCACATTCCAATCCATCAAAAACTGCGCTTGCATCTGAAGTACAGCACCGCCGTATATTTTGAGATGCGTATCCCGCCATGGCCCAAACTGCTTGCTTAGCCCCAAATATTCATCGCCTATATTAAATCCGCCAATATATCCGATCTTGCCATCAACAATGACCAGCTTGCGGTGGTTGCGATAGTTGATTTTTAAATTCAAATAGGGAATTCTCGATGGAAAAAAAGCAATCGCTTCTCCGCCTGCTGCCGTAAATTCGGCAAAAAAACGCTTTGTCAAACGGGAGCTGCCAATATGATCGTACAAAAATCTAACTTGAACGCCCTGCTTCACCTTTTCAGTTAAAGCATGAATAAGCCGTCTGCCTAAATCATCATCTCTTACGATATAGTACACTAAATGAATATGATGAGACGCGGCAGCAATATCATCAAGCAAAGAATCAAACTTCTGATTGCCGTCGATAAAAATCTCGATTTCATTGTTGCTCGTATACAAGGAATAACCTGTTCGTAAATTCATGTAAATAACTTCTCTGTAGGATTCGGTCTCAGGATCAGTAAACCTCAGCTCTCCCGAGCGTATTTGGCTCTTCTGGTTTTGCAGCGTATTCTGAATGATAACTCTGTGGTCGCCTAGAAGCTTGTGAAGCTTGCGCTTCTTCAGCTTCTGTCCCAAAACCAGATATAAAATAAAGCCAAATATCGGGATAAAGAACAGGATCATAATCCATGACCATGTCGCACTTATATTTCTACGCTCCAGGAAGATGACCGTCAGCGCCAAAAATATATTCAGAACCATTACAATAATATAAAGATTTTGAAGGATATTCATAACAGCTCTACACCCCGAAGCCGCAGCGCCTTTTGTTGTTACCTGTTC
Source organism: Paenibacillus sp. GXUN7292 (assembly GCF_050864975.1). Lineage (NCBI taxonomy): Bacteria > Bacillati > Bacillota > Bacilli > Caryophanales > Paenibacillaceae > Paenibacillus > Paenibacillus sp. GXUN7292. The sequence goes on from NZ_JBOZWO010000026.1 coordinate 64,616, forward strand.
ACTGGCACCGCATCATAATATTCTTCCAAAGTCTCACCGCTTGCAGCAAGAGCTTCTGCCAGTTCGGTTCCAACATAACGCAAATGCCAAGGCTCATATTTATAGCCGGTAATTTTATCCTTGCCCTCCGGATATCTAATAATAAATCCGTATTTGTGAGCATGATCAGCTAGCCAAGCAGCTTCCTTCATTTCTCCAAAGCAATCGCTGGCGGCGCACTTGCCGTCACTGCGCGTCACATCGATTGCCAAACCTGATTCATGCTCGCTCGTCCCAGGATAAGCGCTGTAGGTTCTTGCCTTCTCCAGGCCATCCTCTTTCACATATCGATTAAACAATTGAATTTGATACTCATGCGAGCGGTAAGCAGATACACCTGCTAAGTATGCCCCATCTTCGTCCGCTGCTGCAAACATTTTTTCAAGCGCCTCGGCAGCTTCCTTGCGCATTTTTCTTTTATCTATTTTCTCCTTAAATACAAATCTTACGTCAGGATATACTAAATCAGAAGGAACATAATCATCAGGCAGTCTATTATTAGGATTAATTAATGCTGTTATGCTTTCCGGCTCAGCAACAACCGGAATAGCCTCGCCAAGCTGGCTGACAGGGTCTTTGCTGCTGCTGGTCGGCTTGGCTTGATTATCGGATGGCTGCGGTGTCTCTGGCGGGCTTACGCTAGCTTGTCCAGTAGGCTTATCCGAAGGAGAAGGGGACGGCTGCTCGCTTGGCGCGCCTAGCTCCTCCTCGTCTGAGCCGCCTTCGCCGCCTACAACATTCTGCTCTTCATTATTTGATCCTTGAGCAGACAAATTCGGCTGTTCCGATTGCAGCGTAGTGCTTGTCCAGCCTTTATCTATCACCCATTTTGCTCCAACGCCAACTATAATACATACGACTGCCAATATAAGTATTGCTTTTACTTTTTGCACCTATGTCCCTCCACTACCCTAGTAAGTTTGATATTTATATTAGACTACAGCTATAATGAATTTGTTTCAAAGACATTCCTTTTCCAATTTTCATAGCCTTATATTTGCCTTTTGACAATTGACTGCGTCACGTAGCATAATATGAATTAACAAATCGTAAACATTATATTACAATTATGAAGCCGTTTATCCTTGGCGGCCTGTTTTGCTGTGAAAGGTGGGCGATTATTTTATGCTCGAATCTATAAAACGAATTATGAGCACTCGGCCTATAATATTTTTCTCTATTATTATGTTTGCCAAAAGTCTTTTAGCTTGGATGGTTATCTTTGAAGGCGGACCGTCCATAACAACCCTGCTCAAAGAAGCGCCTTTCGTGCTTGTAATCTTCTGCCTGATCGAATGGTTTGCAGGCAAGCGCAAGCTTTTCTACTACTGGCTGGCCAATCTCTTGATGACTTCTATTTTATTCGCAGTCATTATGTATTACAAGTATTACGGTGTTATTGTAACTTACCATGCCCTCGGACAGGTAAACCAGGTGGGGGCAGTAAGAAATAGTGTGTTTTCACTTATCCAGCCATATTATCTGTTTATTTTTACAGATATCATCATATTGGCTATTTATCTGCTTATCCGTAACAAGAATAAGAACAACGATCAATTCAATGGGCCGAAAAACAAGCGTCTTATCGCTTCCGTGCTTACCGTATCTTTGGCGCTGTGTCTATTCAATATACTGCCCAACCGTGCCAGCATGAATGAAATTGTAAAAGCCGAGCAGATGGGAATTTTGAATTACGAAGCGTACACTATTTTATCCGCAACTTCCGAAGCGGAGGTTGTAGATTCTGAGCAAATTACTCAGCAGAACATTTCTTCGGTCAAAAATATTGAGAGCCCTATTGAAAAAGCGCAAAAATTCGCAACGGCAAAGGGCAAAAACTTGATCATCATTCAAATGGAGTCCTTGCAAAACTTTTTGGTGGACTTGAAAATCGACGGTCAAGAAATTATGCCGGTCTTCAATAGCCTGGCGCATAACAGCCATTACTTTAGACATTTCTATCAGCAGGTTGGACAAGGCAATACATCCGATGCCGAGTTTGTTGTTAATACTTCCTTGTACATTCCGCCGCGGGGCGCCGCTACGCAGGTCTATGCGGACAAGGAGCTGCCTAGCCTTCCTAAGCTGCTGAAGAAGTCCGGCTATGATACCGCTACGTTCCACACAAATGTTGTTGAATTCTGGAACAGAGGCGAGCTTTACAAGGCGGTCGGCTTTGACCGTTATTACGATGAACAGTTTTTCGGCAAAGAAAATGCTATTTTCTTCGGGGCTCCCGATGAAATATTGTATGAAAAAACAGCAGAAGAGCTGGAGCGTATGAACAATCAAAGCAATCCGTTCTATGCGCAGGTTATATCAATGACGGCTCATCATCCGTTCACGATACCTGACGATCTGTCACGCATCACATTGCCTGACCGCTACAATAATACGATGGTTGGCGATTACTTAAGATCACAAAATTATGCTGACTATGCGCTTGGCTTATTTATCGAAGATCTGAAAAAACGCGGCGTCTGGGAAGACAGTCTGATTGTGCTGTATGGCGATCATCTCGGGCTACCGATGTATTCCTTAACCCGTGAAGAAAAAGATTTGATGGAAGAAATTTATGGCCGTGAATATACGTATACCGATATGATTAACATTCCATTTATTGTAATTAATCCAGGTGATCAGGCAGCAGAAGTTCACGAGCAGCTGGGCGGTCAAATCGATATTTTACCGACTGTTGCGAATCTGCTTGGCGTATCGCTTGAGGATCAAATCCATTTCGGCCAGGATCTATTCAATAATGCCTATAACATTTTACCTCAGCGTTATTATTTGCCTACCGGCTCATTTTTAAGCAGCAAGGAGCTGTTCCTGTCTGGAAGCGGCTATGAGGACGGTACCCACTACTCCCTTGCCGGAGACGGTCTAAGCAGCGAGCAGGCTGCTACAGAGGATGAATTTGAACGCGCGCTTGAGCTGCTGAAGCTTTCTGACAGCTACGTGAAGCAGCTGCCAAGCTGGAAAAAGTAATCCATTCGTTTTAACAAAAAACACCTTCAAGTACGGATTGTTCCACTTGAGGGTGTTTTTTATTCGATTTATTTAACAGCTTTATCCGCTTTGATTGCTGCTAAGCCCAAAGCAAGCGCCCCGCTTAATCCGGCATTGTCTCCAAGGCCGGGCGGCACAATATAATTGTCTATATCCGTTATAAGCTCCGGCGCGCTTACATAATGATTAAGTCCTGCTTTAACATACTGACGGATCATAGGAAATAAGTGCACCTGCTTCATCACACCGCCGCCCAAAATAACCTTTTTAGGCGAAAGCATAAAAATGGCATGAATAACCGCCTGGCTAATGTAATAAGCCTCTAGCGTCCACGCAGGATGATCTGCTGGCAAATCACGCCCTGCTGCTTGCCAGCGCTTCTCAATGGCTGGTCCAGCAGCAAGCCCCTCCAGGCAATCGGCATGATAAGGGCAAGCACCTGCAAATGGATCGGCATGATGACGTCTTACCGGAATATGCCCGCCTTCTGGATGAACCAGGCCGTGTACAAGATTACCTTCCACAAGTACGCCCATTCCGATACCTGTGCCTATTGTAAAGTATACGCAGCTATCCAGTCCTTTTGCAGCTCCCCATGCGGCTTCTCCATATGCAGCAGCATTGACATCTGTATCCCAGCCATAGGGCACATCGAATACTTGCTTAAGCGATCCCAGAAAATTATAGTTTGACCAGCCTGGCTTGGGGGTAGTTGTTACATAGCCATATTCGGAGCTGGCTTTATCTATATTAATTGGACCAAACGATCCAACACCAATCGCGTCCACCTGTCTATCCTTAAAATAATTTATAACCTGAAGTAATGTAGCCTCAGGCGCACCAGTAGGAAAGCTTATTTTTTCCAATATCTCGCCCTGCTCATTACCTATTCCACAAATAAATTTAGTCCCGCCAGCTTCTACAGCTCCTATTCGCATACCTTCACCTTCCTGAGTTGTTACGGTGCTTTCATTTGCTTGGCAATTTCAATATTTTTCAAATAGCTTTCTGTATAAAACTTTTCCATTTCGACATGCTTCGCAGCATTAGGTGTAACCGTTAAAGAAGGCGGTATTGCAAACTCATCCATTTCATCAATTGCTTTTGCCGCTAATATTGCAGCTCCTCGCGAGCTGCCCTCCCATTTGCGGCAAATATGCAAGGGGCGGTTGAGCAAGTCTGCTTTAACCTGCATCCAGTATGGATTTTTAGTCGACTCACCTGCTATAAGCAGCCTTTTGATCGGAATATTCAAATGCTGCAGCTGCTCGATCCGATAGCGGAATAAACAGCTCAGTCCTTGAATGATGGAAGATGCCATTTGCTCCGGATAACTATTTGTAAGCTGCCCGCCAAACCAAGCCATTTGGACATGATTATCCGATTGGCTGTCTCCTAGCGAGGTGGGGTAAAAGCCCAAATTTTTATTGACACCGTTAGCTTTGGATAATACGTTAAGCAGTTCTTGATAATCCCAGCCTGTAATGGACAAAAACCATTCCACGATGCCGCCTGTCGTACCGACATCTAAAAATGCATAATGATGCTCCGGCACAACATGGCATCCTACTGTGAACACTTGCGCCTCATTGAACTTCGCCATCTCTTGGAGTGGAAGGGTAATAATGAGGGTTTCCATCATATCGCATACATCTGTAACGTCCCCGTCAAGCATGCCGCCAATGCCGAGCGCACCGACAACAGGGTGATGGCCGGCGATCGTTACAGGAGTTCCTTCAGCAATTCTAGTATAAGCCGATGCGGTTTTATTCACATAGCCATGAATTGTTCCCGCTTGAGCAGGCTCCTGCAGCAGGCTTTTTTTAATATCAAACTCTTGCAGCAAGTCTGTATCCCACTGCCGCGATGTAATATTAAACATCATTGAACGGCTGGCCAGGGAATACTCTGACTTTTTCACTCCCGTTAGACAAAATACAATATACTCTGCAATATGCAGCCAGGATTTGCTTTTATTCCACATATCAGGCATATTTTCCTTCATCCATAAAAACTTGAGCAGGCTGTATTTCGCCTCGGGGAAGAGCCCTGTCTTTTGATAAAAATCTAAAGTCGGGACTTGCTGCCTAACCTGATTCAAATACTGATTCGGCCGCTGATCATACCATGCCAATATAGGGCCGAGCGACTCGCCATCCTCATCCAGAAGAACGCCTGATTCTGCGACGCTGCTGACGCCAATCGCTTTTATTTTATGGCCCTGCACCCGCTCTACGCACGATTCCAAAGCATAGAACGACTTCTCTCTCAGTTCATCAGCAAGATGATAGGTGCCGCCGTTTTTAGTCATATGCACGGGCGTAGGCGTGCTGGATATTGCTTTCACATTTCCATGCTTATCATATGCCGCTGCTTTTATATGAGTAGAGCTTATATCTAGTCCAATGTATAAAGACTCTTTCTTTTTCATTTTTTCACCTTCTATAAAAAAGCTGCAAACGGTCTAAGCATTCGGATAAACGATAACCTTCAAGCTTCCACTTTTGTTCGTACGCGCTCTTTCCATAGCTTCTTTTGTCTGATTTAAAGTATAACGGTCTGTTATAAGTGCGTCGGCATCAGCGATACCCGAAGATAAAAACGCAATGCCTTGCGGGTAAGTATTGGCATAACGGAAGACGCCAAAAATATCGACTTCATTATCCGCGATAAATGGAATATTCAGCGGAATTTCATCCTGTGGCGGCAGACCAACAATTACAAGCTTGCCGCCGCGGCGAAGAGAGGCCAGGGCCGATTGCAACGCTTTGGGATTTCCTGCGGTTTCGAAGGCTGCATCCACGCCGATTCCCTTCGTTATTTGAGCTATAGCTTCTACAGGGTTTTGTTCTTTAATGTTAATAGCATGCGTAGCACCAAGCTTCAAAGCAGCCTCCAAACGCAACGGCTCCAAATCCGACACGATAATTGTACTCGCTCCAAAAGCTTTAGCCGCTGCTACTGCCATTAATCCAACTGGCCCCATTCCCATTATAACTACTGTCGAGCCTGGTTGTAAGGAGGCGCGCTTAGCAGCGTGAATGCCTACAGAAAAAGGCTCCACTAAGGATGCTGCTTCGAAGGACAGCTCATCCGGAATGGCGAATAGAAAATCCTCGCGGATTTTAATATATTGTACAAATGCCCCGTCTACTGGCGGTGTAGCAAGAAAAACAACATCCGGACAAAGATTGTAACGGCCCGCCTTGCACATATTACAGGTGCCGCACGTTACGCCCGGCTCAACAGCTACGCGGTCATTCAGCTCAAAACGGGTTACTTTTTCGCCCATCGCAACGACGATGCCAGAACATTCATGCCCCAGAATAATCGGCTTTTCTACAACATAACGGCCGATTTTGCCGTGTTCATAATAATGCAGATCAGAGCCGCAAATTCCTACAGCCATCACTTTTACCAGCACTTCATTGCTTTCGATTTGAGGGATTGGCAGCTCCTCAATTTGAATATCATAAGGCTTGTGCATGACAGCAGCCTTCATTGTTGTTGGTAAATCAGAAATTGCTTTCATAACTAGACACTCCTTATAAATTAACCTTTTACTGCTCCGCTAGTTAAACCTTGAACGATATATTTGCCCATAAAGAAAATAACAGGCAACGTCGGCAAAGAAAGAATTAGCCCTGCCGAGGCAATTCCGCCCCAGTTATAGCTCGATTCTGTCAAGAAGTTCATAACGGCTACCGGGCCGGTTGTTGCATTCGTTCTCGTTAGAATTAGTGAGAAAAAGAAATCATTCCAAGCAAATATAAAGGAAAGTATGCCTGCCGCAACCAAGCCTGGCGTTGACAGGGGCAGCCCGATTTTGTAGAAGGAACGCCATACGCTGCTGCCGTCCATCCATGCAGCTTCCAGCAGTTCATTGGGAATTTGGGCAAAGAACATCCACATCAGCCAAATGACAAGCGGAACAGTGAACGTTACATAGGATAGGATTAGGCCAGATAAGGAATCAATCATTCCAAAATTGATATAAGCAAGAAATAACGGGATTGCAAAGCCGACAGGAGGTGCCATCCGAAGCAATTGAATTACCCATTTCCAAATATACTTGCGTTTAAAAGACCATTTCGCGAGCGAGAAGGCTGCTGGTGTGCCAATAGCCATCGCTAACAGCATGGACACTATTGCAGCAATAAAGCTGTTTAAAATTGATTTTGGGAAGTCTGAGCGTATCGTTTCCATGAATGTATCGGTTGAAAAGGAAGACCATTCTTTCCAAAACGGCACAAACATTGCATCCGGCGTACGAAAGGCAAGGAAGGCCATCCACACTAGTGGAAATAAACAAAAAGCTACCAGCAAAAATAAAACAACACCACGCAGAAGATTTACTGCTCTTTTGTTTGATTTGATAGACGAATCCATTTTCTACTCCTCCTCTGAGCCTCTGTCTAAATAAATAGTAATAAAGCTGATGACAACGGTAATCAGGAAGAGGAAAAATGCTAGTGCGCTAGCATATCCGATTTTGGAATACTGGAAGCCCTGAACAAACGCATAAAAATTCGTTACCTCAGTTGAAGTACCTGGTCCGCCGCCTGTCATAATATAAATAAGTGGGAATGACTTCAAACTTTCGATAAAGCGAATTAGACCGACTAGCACTAATGCAGGCTTAAGTGCAGGAAGCGTAATATGAAGCATTGCTTTCCAGTTGGTTGCACCGTCGACCTCGGCAGCTTCATACAAATCCTTAGGAATGCCCTGCAAGCTTGCAAGCAGGATCAAAATAACGAAAGGAAGGTTATTCCACGTGTCGGCAATAACAATGGATGCAATACTTAAAGCAGGCGTTGACAGCCAGCTTGGACTAGGCAAGCCGATAGCATCAAGCACGCTGTTAATTGGGCTGAGCGTTGGCGTAAAGATTGTAAGCCATATTAATGCAACTACAACAGCTGGAATCATAAATGGAGCCATAACGATACCGCGAACCCATTTGAACTTGCTTGTAGCACCGTTTAGTGCAATAGAGGCTACCAAACCAAGCAGCAATTGCGCTACTAATATAAAAAAGCTTAAAATTACTTGAACCTTCATACTATTAAGGAATCTTGCATCTTTGAACATAGCAATATAATTGTCCAGACCATTAAAGCTTGCCGGGATAGCAGAGGTTAAATCCCACTTCATAAATGAAATGCCGATCATGCCGAACATAGGTACAACTGCAGTAACAATCGTGCAAATAATCGCAGGCAATAACATTAGAAAATAGGTTAAAGACTTTCTGTTTTTGCGGTGTTTCACCATTTGACTGCTGCCTTCTAAAGTTTGCATCTGTCTTACTCCTTGTACAAAAAAATTATAAAGCCGGGATATTCTAATGATTAGAATATCCCTTGCCGATTATTTCCAAATTTTTAGTAGCCCGCGTTTTTCATAACTTCAGATACTTGCTTGTTAGCCTCTGCCAATGCGTCCTTAGCACTCGGACCGCCATTAACTGTGCCATTAACCTGCGCTGCGATCAGATCGCCGATTTCTGGCCACTCAGGGATAAGCGGTCTGTAATCTGCACGTGCAATGTTCAAGGATTCTGTACGCAGCTTCAATAGGTTTCCATTATCGAAGTTGTATTTTTCAAGAATTTGCGGGTCTTGAGCGACTGAGTTGCGAGTAAAGTCAAGGTTGTAATCATCAAGTGCAATTCTTTTCTGAATATCTGCGCTAGTCGCCCATTTAATAAATTCGAATGCCTCTTCCTTGTTTTTGGAGTCTGCCGGAATTGCCAAGCCGTGCACGGCAATCATTGGCGAACGGCCGCCCGGACCTTCCGGAACGAGAGCTACGCGGGTCTTATCAGCAAACTTGCTTTGATTCTGATCAAACAATTGAGTAATGATTGAAGTTCCATCAACAGTCATTGCAGCATTGCCTTGCTGATAAGCCGAGATTACTTCTGCAAAGCTGTAATTGCCTGCGCCGGACGGAGAGTATTTTTGAACTAGCTCAGCATAATATTCCAATGCTTTTACATTTTCTTCCCGATCCAAAATCGGTGTCATATCAGTCGGATAATCTTTAAAGTAAGAACCGCCGAAAGCCCACATCATCGATGGGAAAATAAACATATTCAAGCCTTGTCCGCGCTTCGCTCGAAGCGCCACTGCCGCCGTTTCCTTGGAATGGATTTTTTCTGCAACTGCCTTAAATTCATCCCAGTTATTTGGTGCCTCTGTAATGCCTTTTTGCTCGAAAATATCGCTGCGGTACGCTAGCAAGCCAGTTTCAGCAAAGCTTGGCAGCGCCCATAGCTTATCTTGTATAGACAAGCTTTCGATCGGCGCTCTAGCAAAGTCATCAATATCAATATCTTCAGCGCCCGCAATAAATTCATCCAGCGGATGCACCCAGCCAGCCTGCACCCATCTTTGCATCATAATAAAGGACATGTATGCTACGTCCAAATCACCTGTTTTTCCAATAAAATCAAGCTGCATTCTTTTTTCTGCAACATCTTGCCCAAGCACATTAATCTTTACTTTAATGCCTGTCTTTTCCTCAAATTCTGATGAAAACTTAGCGAGGCCTCTGTTATAAACGTTATCCACCAGAACTACGTTAAGAGTTACTTTTGATTTGCCTGTATTGCCGCCTGATTCTGTCTTGCCGCTGGAACTGCCTGAGCCGCCGCATGCTGCGGTCACCAAGCTGATTATTAAAGCCAGCGCTAAAACGAAATTCAATTTCATCTTGCTGCTTTTCATTTTTATGTCCCCCAGTTTTTTATTTATTTATTTATATCCTTTTGCAGTAGCCAGGCCGCTTCTTATTCTCCAGCTCAAAATCGCTGTGATCAACTCCTGCTTTTTCGCTTGATGCTTAGGATCATTCCATAGATTGACCACTTCTTCAGGATCATTTTGCAAATCAAACAATTGGCCGTATTCATCATCTACTAAATGTACAAGCTTCCAATTATGATCTCGAATCATCGTCATAAATTCTGTGCCTTCCAGAATCGGATCTCTGCTATGCTCTGCAAATACATATCGTCTTTCTTCCATCGCTTGGCCTTGCAATGCAGGAACAAGTGAACGCGCTTCCATATCCTGCGGTATCGGAACACCAGCCAGCTCAAGGACTGTAGCGCCCAAATCCATCAGCTGCGTCAAGCCTTTATTTTTCTGGCCTTGCTGTACATATTTAGGTCCCCATACTACCATCGGCACTTTCGTAACCGCATCGTACATATTCCACTTTTGACTATGGCCGTGATCACCCAGCGACTCGCCATGATCTGAAGTGAATATGACGACAGCGTTTTCTAAATAACCAGCCTCGTCCAGTGCATCGAAGATTTCACCGATCTGCTCATCAATCATAGTCACGTTTGCGTAATAAGTAGCACGCTGACGATGCTGCTGCTCCCTGGTCGCCTTATCGAGATGGACGACTGCATCATGGTCGACCACCATATGCTGCTTGCGGAGCTTCTTCAGCGCCTCAGGCTGGCTTGCAATTTCCTCTTCTGTGACGCTCGGAAGCGGCAGCTCTTTATCCATATACCTTTCTGTATATCTCGACAACGAGTCAAATGGAGGATGTGGTCCAGGAAAACCGATCTGCAAAAATACTGGTTTTTGAACTTTCGGACGATCCTTAATCCACCATTTGGCAAGATTTGCTACGAATACATCGGGATGCAGCTCTTCTGGCAGGCTCCAATCGAATACGCCTAAGCTGTCGCGGTAATCTTCTCTGCTCCGGTAAGTCTCACGGCCAGGCTTTTGAATATTTCTGGCTCTCAGCTCTTTATCCCATTCATCAAAGAAGAATGGAAGATTAGGATGCTGGCGATCCTTATTTTCTACAACATAGCGTTCTGCGAAGCCCATTGGCGTCGTGTACGGAGAGGTATGCATTTTCCCTACATTCACACAGTGATAACCCGCTTCCGATAACAGCTCCACCCATGACTTGGTCCATGGATCGTCATTTTTATAAACGCCGTTTGAATGCGGATATAAACCTGTAAATAAACTTGCCCTTGATGGTGCGCATGAAGGCGCTGTTATAAAAGCGTTTGAGAAAGAAGTGCCTTCTTGAACGAGACGATCTAGATTAGGCGTATCCATATATGGATATCCTAATGCTTGGATCGTTTCGTACCTTTGCTGATCTGTAATAATAAATATGATATTAGGTTGAGCTGACAAGAAAGCTCCCTCCTTACTCCCTTTATAATTCTATACTTTTCTGTTTTCATGTTTTAAGTTATTTGATCAAAAGCGCTTTCACTTCATGAAAACTGAGCTCGCTCTCGCAATTGCATTTTGCAGGCCTTAAAATTTAACATGTTATATTCGATGTTTATATACTATAATCGTGGTAATGTAATGTAAAATATAAAAAAACTATTTTAGTATAAGTTTTACTTATGTAACAGCTAGGAGGCTAAACGATTGAATCTACATCATCTATATGTTTTTTGTACGGTTGCAGAGCTGAGAAGCTTTGCACAAGCCGCCTCGGAAATTAATATTAGCCAGCCTGCTGTTTCTCAGCATATTAGCAATTTGGAAGCAGCAATGGGAAAAAAGCTGATAGAACGCAAGGGCAGAGCCTTTTCGCTCACACAGCATGGGGAGACTTTATTTGATTACGGTAAAAGAATATTCAATATGGTAGAGGAAGCTGAACAAGCGCTCATGCGGGTCGGACGCCATCAAGAAAAAATATTTATCGGCGTTACCAATTTAACTGGAACCTATTATCTTCCAGATATTATTTCAACTTTTATCGAAAATAACCCACACACATCGTTTAATGCTGTGTTTGAAGATAATAATAGTGAATTGATTGAAAAACTTATCAAAAATCAATTAGATATAATTATTACTTATGAAAGTGTCGTGCTGCGTGACGAAATACAAGTACTGCCTGTCGTGCAGGATGAAATTGTACTTGTTCTGCCCGGCAATCATCCCTGGGCCGCTAAGCAGCTCATTTCATTCGAAGAAGCTATTACGCTGCCGTTCATCTTTCATTCACCTGAAGTTTTTGTACAACCGATTATGGAGAACATACTGACAGGCCATAATATTAATGTCATTTTGCAGCTCGGATATATTGAATCTGTCAAATCAGCCATTATTCGCGGGCTGGGCGTTTCAATGCTGCCTTATTCTTCAATCCGTTTCGAGCTGGAGGCAGGGCTGCTTTCTGTAGCCAATTGCCCGGTGTTCCGGGTTCCCCGGAATCTAGTATTGATGCGCAAAAGAAGCTCTATCGAAACGGATCTCATATTAAAATTTAAAGACTATCTGCTTAGCAATGAATGGTCAATATAACAAGCAAGGTAATAGGCGGTTGCGGCGGACAAGCTGCATGTAGAATTGTTGCGGTCATAAACGTCCGTTAGCGCCTTGTTTTTCAGTTTTTTGGATTGTAACGGTCACAAAAGTCCCTTATAGTGTGATTTTCCCCTTCCATTGCTGTTTTGATCGTGTAAGGGTCACCAGTGACCGTTACAATTTTTTTTACGCCATTTTCGTTGGCTAATGGACATTCATGTCTTTATTGATCCTTATACTGCAAGGATAAACAGCTTCGCCGTCCTTTGGACAAGCGCGTTTACCGATGAAATATCGAAAAGGCTGAATCTAGGAACCTCTTGTTCCCGACTCAGCCTTTCTAACTTTCAGCTTCTCAGCCTTACTGCAATGCCTTCAATACTTCCTCGGCATGTCCCTCCACCTGCACATCGCGCCATTCATGTGTGAGCACGCCGTTCTCATCAATGATAAAGGTAGAACGCTTTACACCCAAAAACTCCTTGCCGCCCCAGCTAAGCAGCTGCCACACGCCGAACATGCGGGAAACCTCCTGCTCGGTATCGGCTAGCAATAAAAACGGCAGGCTGTATTCCTCGATGAATTGCTGATGCGAGGCCAAATCGTCAGGACTAATACCAATTATCTCTGCATTCAAGCCAGCATACTGCGAGTTGAAATCACGAAAGTCACATGATTCTGCCGTACAGCCCGGCGTCATATCTTTTGGGTAAAAATAAATAACTAGCTTTTTGCCTCTGTAATCCGATAATTGAAATACCTCGCTATTTGACGCCTGCAGCTTAAAATCCGGCACTTGCTCACCTATTTTTACTTGCTGTTCACTCATGTTTATTCCTCCCTTTGATCATAATTACTCGGCGGTCTTCCCGTTTTCGATAGCTTTGTCTCCTTGCTCATAATAAACTGGCGTGTGCAGCATAAACTGCTTAACGTCCATTAAATCTGTGTACAAGCTGTAGGCCAGCATCAGCTTCGTTAAAGCTGCTTCCATCGACATCTTCTCAATGATGATAGCGCCGGCTTCAATAAGCGCCACTGACGAAGAATACATGGCAGCGGAAGCATCCTTGACTGGACATATATACAGGTCGACGCCGGCTGCCCGACAGCGCTCCATGAAGCGCAATAAGGAATACGGCTCCTGCTCCACAGCACAAGCAGTACCGGAGTGGTGCAAATCATGCAGTACCGCTCGCGGCTTGCTCTCGCCAAAAGCATAATAGCTATATTTGAGACCGGGGTACGGCTTGATGTAAACAATGTCCGATTCGAGCTTCAGCGATTCTGGCGTCCATTGAAACGGCTGCTGCTGAGGCGAAAGTGACTCCGGTCTGGGATTGCGTTCATGCTGCTGCCATTCAAAGCGCCGCTCCAGCATTCTGCCGTATACAATATTGTACGGGCTGCCGAATTGGTCAGTAAAGGATTCGCACTGTGTAATTTGTGTGCCCAAATACACATCAGCAACGCCTTGATCATTCTCGTATACGACAAAAACGCCGGGAAGACTAGCTTCAGCAATAAAATCAAGTGAATGGCTAAAATTCCTTATTCCGTTGCTTCTTTCATCGGCGATAGGATAATTGCTCGCTGTGAAAACTAGCGGGATCGATATATCGGCAAACAGATAGCTCATCATCGCGGCTGTGTATGCTAATGTGTCCGATCCGTGCGTTACAAGAATGCCATCATACTGGCTCGTTTCAACAGCATGGATAGCAGTCGCCAAAGCATGCCAATCATGCGGCGTCAAATTTTCGCTTAATATATTTAACGGCTGCGCAGTATCCAATATTATGTCATTGCGGCAATCAGCTAATTGTTTGTACTCCTCTAATATCGCGTAGGCTCCGTCCTGAGCGACATGAATAGATTTTTGCTGCCTTCTGCTGCCTATCGTTCCGCCAGTAAAAACAACCAACACACGCTTCATGAGCTATCCTCGCTTTCTGTTCTACAGATATCTGTTCTATCTCTCACGAGACATGAATGGCCACCAGTTCGCCGGTCCAAACATTCTAACCATGACCGGAATAAACAATGGAAGCATAACTAGTGCATACAGGAATAGTCCGCATAATACAATCGTTGCTATTTGAAGCAGCGACATAACGCCTGATGGCAGCATGGCAGCAAATGTTCCGCCCAAAATAACAGCTGCAGACATAATGACTGCGCCCATATTCTTCATCGCTTCCAAAATTGCTTGCTTCGGCTCAATATGGACGTATTCCTTGAATCGATCCATCAAGAATATGCTATAGTCTACCCCCAGCGCTATTAAAATAACAAAGCCGAAGAATGGCACTGCCCAGCTAATGCCTGAAAGATCAAACATTCTAACGAATATGACCTCCGTAATAGCAAGCGAGGTATAGAACGTAATAAGCAGTGAAATGACTACGTAAACCGGAATAATAATAGAACGGAACATGAATATAAGAATAATCGATATACCGATCAGCATCAGCATAACCGTACGTGAATAATCTGCTCCGGATATTTCGCTTAGATCATGATTCATGCTCGTTACTCCGCCTACAGCAATTTCTGCCTGAGCATATGGCGTCCCCTTGAATGCACGCTCAACAGCGGCCCCCAAGGAAGATATTTCACTCATCGTGTCTGTCGAATAGGGGTTGCTCGCAAATATAACATCCAGCTTTGCGGTTTTCCGATCCGCCGACATATAAATATCAAGCCCGCTCTGGAATTGCTCATTCTCAATTGCTTCCTGCGGAATATACCAGCCTGTCATTTGTCTGTCAGGCGATTCTGCAAGGTTTTGCAAATAGCCGCCTGCGGCTGACAAGCCATCCGATACTTGTGTAAGGCCGGCAACGCTTTGATCTAGCCCGCCAGTCAATTCACCCAGCTGTTCATTTAGAGAGCTAAACCCGGCTCCCAGCTCTCGCTGTCCGGCGCTCAGCTTATCTAGGCCGGTTTCAAGCGCTGGCATGCCAGCAACAATTTTCCCTTGGCCATCTGCAGCCTGCGCAATCCCTTTCTGCAGCTCTCCGATTCCAGCAACCAGCTGCTGCAAACCTTCCGCCAGCGCTGCTTGACCTTTGCTTGCTTGCGCCAAACCGGCGTTCGCTTGGTTAATGCCGTCTGCGGCTCCGCTTAACTGCTTATTCAGCTCTGAAAGCTGGCCTCCGATACCGGCAGCGCCTTGCTGCAGCTGGGCAAGACCGCCCAACGCCTCATGATACTGCTGATCAGCCTGCAGCTCCGGATAAGCTTCTGCCAAACCCTCCAGCTTTTGCTGAATGCCCGATAATCCGGCAGCGAGCTTGCCCTGCTCCTCCGCAATGATCTGGTATGCGCCTGACAGCTGCGCCACTCCTCCGCCAAGCTGCTCATAGCCGGCAGTAAGCTCCGCTCCAGCTGTGGCAAGCTGTCTCGCGCTGGCTTCCGCTTCAGCCATCCCCTTCTTAAGCTCAGCAGCGCCGAGCGAGCCGTCACGCATTCCTTTTTCAATTTGCTTCAAGCCGATACCTAATTCCTTCATGCCCTGACGCAGCTGGTCAGTGCCTTGTACGAGCTGCTCAGCTCCAGTCGCCGCTTTCGTCAGCAATGGCTTATTTTCAAGCAATGCGCTGCTCGCCTCAGACAGCCCGCTGCTAATTTGGTCAAGCCCCTCGCCGCTTTTTCCCAAGCCATCGTCAAGCGTGACAACTTGATCGGCTACAAGAAACTCCTCCATCACTTCGCCTGTTGGCCGCGTTGCGCTGCGAGTTGTTTTGACGCCCTCCACCTTTAACAGCTCTCGGCTTGCCTGCTCAATTGCTGCCAGTCCGGCGGGCGTGTCGAGCGGCTGCTCCGATTTTACAACGACTGTCGTCGGCAGTGTTTCTCCCGGGCCGAAGCTGTCGGCAATCAGATTAAAGCCTTTGACAGAATGATACTTTTCACCGATTTCATCCAATGAGTTATAAGAAATAGCACCCTTATACGCCGTTAAAAACGGCACGATAATAACAGCTAAAATAAGCAGTGACCATAATGGCTTCCGCAAGGAGAAGCTGCCTACAGCTCCCCAAAGCTTATTCGGTTTATGCTGGGGCGAGCCCTTAGCAGGCCAAAACAAAGCATTGCCAAGCACGGCCAGAAAAAATGGAACAAGCGTGTACAGCGCCAGCAGCAATACGGCAATGCCTACAGCAACTGCTACAGCCGAACGGTACAATACAAAGGTGGAAAGCCCGATTGATGCAAATCCGACCAGCACAGCAAGACCAGAGAAAAATACGGTTTTTCCGGCAGTACGGTAAGTATTAATAATCGCATCAGTCCGGTCGCCATGATGAGCCAGTTCTTCTTTATATCTGCTGATCAGCAGTATACAGTAATCTGTGCCGATGCCAAATAATATGGCAACCATAAAGATTTGTGTAAAATTAGATAGCGGAAAATCGGCATATTCCACTAAAAAGGCAACGACAGACTGCGAGGTTAAGTAAGAAAATCCAACAGCCAGCAATGGTACTAACGGCGCTGCTGCTGAGCGAAATACAACAAATAGTATTATAAGAATAAATCCAACCGTAATATATTCCGTCTTCTTCAAGCCCTCTTGAGAGCTTTGAATAACATCCTCGCTTATTAGCCAGTTGCCTGTATAATAATGCTCTACCTTTACCTGCTCGAGCAGCTCATACAAATGATCCCGCTGCTCCGCCAGCTCCCGATTGTTCGCCTCTACATTCAACAGCACCAGCACCGAGCTGTTATCCTTGGCAACCATTTGCTCGCTTAGCTCTGGTATATCAAAATGAGTTGTAACCGAGGCTATACCACTAGCTTCGCCGGCTTGCTTCAATAGAGCTGTGGCTCCTTCAATTTCCTTCAAATCAGTGTCGCTTAACCCGCCATCGCGATGAAAAACGAGCACGGTAGACATGCCTTGGGCTTGCTCTCCCTTGCCGATCTCCTGTTCCAGCTTGCCGGCTATCGATGAAGAATAGCCCTCAGGAACTGTAATTTGACCTTTGGTACGCACCAGCTCCGCCATCGATGGTGCGGTAACAAGCAAAATAACCGAAACAGCCACCCACAAGGCAGCAATTATCCATTTCATTTTTAATATGGCTCTCATCTATACTCCCCTCTCATTTAGAAGCCTCTACCTATGACGAGTGTACTAAAGGATAGTCAGTAAAAGCAATTGTGCAAATATGAATATCTATTGAACGCTGTAACTTATGTATTGCCTTGTTTTCGGAAAAGAAGGAATTACTATAAAATTGTCGAATAAACCCATTAAAAGTCGAATTCTTCTAGGTACCAGGGGGCTACAAGTGCACAGCATACATACATCTACTAAAAGAATGAGATCGGTCCTGCTCATTATTTCGTGTTTTTTACTAGCTCTCGGAAGCCACTCTTTTGAAGTTCCAACTGTTTATGGCATCCCATTTGCGCTGACAAGCTTGTTCCTGCTTTACAGCCTTTATTATCAACGGCTCAGCTGGAGCATTGTCGGGGCGGCCTTCATTTACTCTATAGGCGTATTTATTTGGGATTACCCTATCGCAACTTTCATCGGCCTGATCGAAATTGTTTTCGTAGGCACGCTAATGCGTACAACGCGCATGCGCTTGCTCAAGAGCGACGTTATTTTTTGGCTTCTGCTGGGCGCGCCTATTGCAGTTTTAATACATAATTACAATTATACATATAAATTAACAGATGCTGTTATGATTGCATGCATTCTTGCGATGAACGGCCTGTTTAATTCACTATTTGCCGAAATTTTATATCAATACATGCCGTTTTCACAAATCAAAAAGCATAACTCGCGTCTGATCCGGCCCTATACGATGAATCAGATGCTGCTTCATCTGGCCATGGCGCTTGTTATGATAACGAGCCTGTTCAATACGATTAGCAGCAGCAATTATTCCTTCAAAGAGACCACTCGATACGTTAAACAGCTGTCAGCCTCTTATAGTGAAAATATAACTAGAGCCTGGAACGATCTGCTCGCAATAAACCGCGGCTGGACAGAGACGGAGACGATGAAGGTTTTGCAGGAGCGGCTTCTTTCGGTGCCAGATCATCTTATTATTCATATTGCAAATCAGCAGCGCGAAATTGTTGCTTCTAACAAACCATCCCTCATAGGAGGGCATCTATCTGATTATATTCAACCGCGCTCGGCCATATCCGGCCAGCTGCAGTTTATTACACCTAAACACGAATCTTATTCTTGGCAGCATGGGAGCTGGCAAACAAGCTTCTACACGTTAACGCTGCCTTTGCCTGATTCGGATTGGAATGTCCATATGATTCATCCTATGCAGTATTATCAGGAGTCACTGTTTTCCAAATACTATGTGCACCTGTTGTATATGCTGACCTTTGCCTTTCTAGCTGCCATCGTCGCTCACCGTATTAGCGGCAGGATTTCACGCCGTTTGACCCAGCTGGCCATTGCAACGCGCAACCTGCCGCTGAAGCTGAAGCAGCTAAAGCCGATGGAATGGCACCATACGAATCTGGTAGAAATTCATTCATTAACTAATAACTTCAAACATATGTCCGATAGTCTATTACATATTTTTAATGAAACGCAAATTAAAAACGAACAGCTGCAAGCGCAGGCTTATATGCTGCAGCAGTCGGAAGAAAAGCTGCACAGCCTTGCCTTTTATGATCGCTTGACCGGATTGCCGAACCGGCTTGAGCTTGCAAGAAGTTTTGAAGCGCTTAGCTCGATCCGCAATCTCTCTGACGGCGCTATCGCCATTCTGTCGGTCGACATAAACCAGTTCAAGCGAATCAATGATACGCTTGGCTACTCAGTTGGCGACAGCTTGCTGCAGCAAGCCGCCCTTAGGCTTAGCGCTCAAAACAAAGCATGCGGCACTGTGTTCCGCGCCGGAGAAGACGGATTTTTATTTCTCTATCCATACGCCAAAGAAAACGATCTTCATGCTTGCGCCCAGAAGATCATCGATGGGTTCAACGAGCCCTTTGTTATAGATAATGTGCCTCTATTCATGACGGTAAGCGTAGGCATAAGCCTCTATCCTTATGATAGCAACGAGCTGGATAAATTGGTCCGTAATGCTGATATGGCTATGTATAAGGCAAAGGAAGAGGGAGACGGCTGTTACCGTTTGTTCCAGCCAAATCTCGTATCCGTTATGACGGAAAAAATGCTGCTTGAAAACGGCTTGTATCATGCACTGCACCACCAACAATTTTCTTTGCATTATCAGCCCAAGGTGGATGCGGTATCTGAAGAAATATGCGGCATTGAAGCTCTTATCCGCTGGCGTCATCCGGAGCTCGGGATGATTCCTCCCGACAAATTTATTCCATTAGCTGAGCTGTCGGGCTTTATTCTTGAGATCGATCGATGGGTTTTCCATGAAGCTTGCCGGCAAAATAAGGCTTGGCAGGATGCAGGTCTGCGCAAAATTAGCGTTTCTGTCAATATTTCCGCCAGACACTTCAATCAAGGCGATATAGTTGGCATGATTACCGGTGCGCTGGAGGATACAGGGCTGGAGCCGCAGTATGTCAGCATCGAAATAACAGAAGGCGTATTTATGCAAAATATGGAGCAGGTTATTGAAAAGATCGGCTATTTGCGAAAGCTGGGCATACATATTTCAATAGATGATTTCGGAACGGGCTACTCCTCGCTCAATCAATTGCAGCGTTTGCCAATATCGGATGTTAAGCTTGACCGCTCCTTTATTCAGGGCATTACACAGGATCCTAAAAAATCATCACTAGTAAAAGCGATTATCGATTTAGTACATAGCATGAATATGAAGGTTATCGCTGAAGGGGTAGAAACGGAAGACGAGTCCAGCTTCTGCTCTGAGCTTGAATGCGACGAGCTGCAGGGCTACTATTTCAGCAGGCCGCTATCCGCGGATCAATTTATTAAGTATTTGCAAGCAGAAACATTTTAAAAACATATGTAAAACAAGGATAAAAGGCTATTGAAAAAGGGAAATCATTAATCTGTCAACAGATTTGATCTCCCTCTTTGCCTTTACTGAACCACTGCACAAGTCATACGCCCGCCGTTCATGATCAGGCTGTCTGAACAGCAGCGCCGAGCTGCAGCTGATACATCGCGTAATACTTGCCCTGCAGCTCCATGAGCTGCTCATGATTGCCCCGTTCGACAATTGCTCCGCGATCCAATACTAAAATCTGGTCGGCAGCTCTTATCGTAGATAACCGATGCGCAATAACAAAGGTCGTTCTGCCTTGCTTGAGCACCTCCAGCGCCGATTGAATAATCGCTTCCGTCTCTGTATCGATGCTTGCTGTCGCTTCATCCAGAATAAGAATAGCCGGATTATAGGCAAGTGCACGGGCAAAAGAGATAAGCTGGCGCTGTCCCGCTGAAAAAGTGCTTCCTTTTTCCAGCACGGGAGCATCGATGCCGCCTGGCAGCTGATTGAACATTTCATAAGCTCCGACATCCTTGAGCGCTTTGACAACCATCTCGCGGGTAATTGCAGGATTGTCGAGACTTATATTGGATGCGATTGTACCCGTGAACAAGAATGGATCCTGCAGTACAATGCCCATATGCTGGCGCAGCAGCTGTTTTGGAATATCGCGAATATCACGTCCGTCTACGGAGATCACTCCATTAGGGCTGTCATAGAAACGGAACAGCAGGTTCATAATAGAGCTTTTGCCCGAGCCAGTATGACCGACAAGTGCAACCGTCTCCCCTTGCCTTGCATGCAGATTAATATTTTTCAACACATATTCGTCATCTTTATAGGCGAAATATACTTTTTCAAACTTGACCTCGCCTTTGTATCTGGGCAGGCTGCCGGTAGCAACCTCGATTCCATCCTCATCCATCAGCTTGAATACACGCTCTGCTGACACGCGAGCCGTTTCCAGGTTAGACAGCTGATTCACTATGCCAACAATCGGAGCGAACATGCGGTTCATATAATCAATATAAGCATACAAAATCCCCACCGTTAATACCGTGCTGAGACTGCTTCCCCAAAATACCCAAATGACAACGAGAAACAATACATTTCTTACGACGTTGACCAGGTTATGCGAAGTAATGGAATTAAGATTCAGCATCTTATTTTGATGCTTGAAATACTGCTCGTTGATTTCCTCAAACTCTGCAGTCATTTTTCGCTGCCGCCTGAACGCCTGAATTATAGGCATTCCTTGAATTGACTCGTTGATCATCGCATTAATTTCGCTTAGCTTAGCACGAATAACCCGGTTATAGCTGGCTGCGTATTTGCGATATACGATGATCCATACGATTAGAATAGGAATAAGCGGCAATGAAAACAGCGCCAAGCGATAATCAAGTATGAATAAGGCCGTAAAGATAGCCGCCATATAGAGTGCCCCTGTAAAAAAGTTAGCCAGCACGCCTACGTACAGCTCCCGAATCGCTTCCGTATCGTTAGTAATACGCGAAACGACCTGCCCCGCTGCCAAATTATCATAATAGTTAATTGGCAGACGCTGCGTATGAGCATACACATCATTTCTCATTTTTCGCACAATGCGGTTCGCTGATGTTTGCAGCATTATTCTTTGTCCATAGGCAAACAATGCAGCCACAACAAGCAGCGCCATATATATGCCGGCTAGTTGCAGGAGCTCTGGAAACTCCGGCTTATAAAATTGGAATAACTGGCTGGCATTCAGCTTTTGGGCAGCATATTGCTTGCTTTCGCCAGCAGCGGTATTCGTAATCGTAAGCATCCCGTCCAACACCTGGCGCTTGCCCGCTGCTTCGGATATATTCTCATCTATGAAATAATAAGCGCGTTCAACCTGGAGCACGCGAACAGCCTTTAGCTGAGCAGTATCTGCACCTGCTTCAAGACGATCCTCGCGTACATAATGCTTTCCTTGATAGGCGACAGAATAGTCGGCCGCTTCATTTACTTCGTACCATGTCTTTTCGATGCCCAAAATATTTTGGTCAATCATTCGCTTAGCTACGAAGGGACCTACCAGTTCAGCGCAAATTGATAATATTAATAAAATAAGCGCGATTGCTATCGTTTTTTTATACTGCATTGCATATTGAAATAATCGTTTTCCCGTTTGACCCATAATCACCTCTCCTCCCCTTGCTCAATAGAGGCTTCCAATTGCTGACGATCGAATTGCTCGCGATACCATCCGCGATTTTGCAATAAAAATTCATGCTTGCCCTGCTCGGCAATTCCGCCTTCGTCAAGCACAATAATCCAATCGGCATGCTGTACAGCAGACAAGCGATGCGTCGTAATAATCGTCGTTTTACCCGAACGCTCCTGGCGAATGCCATCAATAATTTCAGCCTCAGTTTTGGCGTCAACCGCAGATAACGCATCGTCAAGCAGCAATATTTCAGGATTCGATATAAGTGCGCGGGCAATGCTGACACGCTGCTTCTGTCCGCCAGACAGCGCCACGCCCTTCTCGCCGACCAGTGTATTCAAGCCTTCAGGCAAAAATACAATATCCTTGGCAAAGGAGGCTCTGACCAGCGCATGCTCGATCGCTTCTTCACTAGGCTCGCCTTGCAAGCCAAATAAAATGTTTTCTCTAATGGTGCGGGAAAATAAGATCGGCTGCTGCGGCACATAGCCAATCCAGCCCAGCACCTGATCCAGTTTAAGCTGCTCGATCGGCACCCCGCCAATAGTGATCTCGCCTTCTCCAAGCGGGTATTCGCGCAGCAGCTGTCTGAGCACCGTCGTCTTGCCGCTACCCGTCCGGCCTACAATGCCTAATGTCTGGCCCTTCTTCAAAGTAAAGCTGACCCTCTCCAAATTGGCAACCGATGAGGTCGGATATTTAAAGGTAACATCCCGGAAGGATATTGAGGTTGGCAGTGCCTCGAGCGGCTGCTCATCGGAATCCGAAACGTCCGCTTTGTAGCCAAGCGTTTCATTGACGCGATCCAGGGAGGCATTGCCGCGCTGCATCACATTGATCAGCTCGCCTATAGCAAACATCGGCCATATGAGCATGCCTAGAAAAATATTAAACGAAACAAGCTCACCAAGCGTTATTTCGTTCTGGAACACAAGGTAACCGCCATAGCATAATCCGATTATATAGCTGGAGCCTACCAATATTTTCATCGTCGGCTCAAATAAGGCATCGATTTTGGCTACCGCGATGTTCTTTGCCAATACTTCATCCGTTTTTTTGCTGAATGTCTGCTGGCTCGCTTGCTCCTGCACAAAAGCGCGAATTACCCGCACGCCAGCAACCGATTCCAGCACCTGGTCATTAAGCTCTCCAAAAGCATGCTGTGACTGCATAAAGCGTTCATGAATGATTTTACCAAAGTAAGACATTGCCAGCGCCATAATCGGCAGCGGAATTAATGCCGCGATCGTAAGCTTCCAACTAATCGCCCAAGCCATTACTGCCAAAATTGTAATCATAAAGAACGTAGAATCAATCAGCGTCAAAATGCCAAAGCCTGCAGTTGTAGCAACAGCCCCCAAATCATTGGTCGAGCGCGCCATCAAATCTCCCGTACGGTTACGTTCAAAAAATGTCGGCTTCATGCGCATGAAATGAGACATGAGCGTATGACGCAGCCTCTTTTCAAGCACAAATGCACCGCCAAACAATTGATAATGCCATACATATGTAATCAGATAACTGATCAATGTAAGGGCAATCCACAAGTACATCACCTGATTGAAGGCTGTGTTGCTAAGCAAATGCTGACTCATGCCATCGATGACATATCCGGTCAACCATGGCGGTATTACTTCAAGCACGCCTGTTAAAATCAGCAGCAGTACAGCTACTGTATATCGCTTCCACTGCATGCCGAAAAACCATTTCAGTTTTATAAGAACACCAAACACGTTTACTTCCCACCTTCCGTTATCCGTTCCTGCGTCACAAGAAATATAAGAACAGGTATAAGGTGAAACTTATTCGTTCTTATATTAAAAAAAGCATGCCTTCATGCGGCACGCTTTTTTGTACCCGCTAACCTCCGTAAAATTGCCAATGAAGGTTAAAATGGGCATAAAAAGGGCGCACGATTACGATAAACGTAACCGAGCGCCCTTGATGCTAGGAAATACTATCTGCTGATAGTTATGACGCAAGGACGGATTACGTTATTCAAATAAGCTTTAGTTGTAAAATGCACATTGCTAAAATCTATTCTCATGATACGTAACCCTCCCTTCATAATAAAATCTAATTGTCACTTTAACACGGATAGGAAAACACTGTCAACAAAAACTTATTTCGCCAAAGCCGCTGCATCAGCCGCCATTTTCTATACTATGCTTAAAGCCCCGCAAATATGGCAGAAACCATATACGCGAGGCCTTATCATTGATTGGCTATATTGTCTTCTTCTGCAACTACCTTAGATCGCTGGGGTTGACAAGTGTAGGCAGCATTTTCTCTCCGCTTACCATCGTAGCATTGCAGTGCATGCAGGACGGCACTTGCTCAAACGAAAAATTATCTCTCATCCAGCTGTTGCACCCTTCTGTTTCACAGATCCATACTTTCGTATTTTCTTCCGGTACCGGCTCTAGCTGCTTCTTACGATTGTACAAAATCATCATCTCCCTCTCAAAAAAGAACGGCCGCATACGCTTATGCGAAGCAGAAGTTTTTCGCAGTATAGGAACAGGTATAAGCAGAAAACTTATACCTTCGCCCCTATATTTTAAAAAAAGAAAAACCGCCTCGATATAATCGACAGGGCAGTTCTTAATTATGAGCAATAGTGATCAACAAAACAAATCTGGAAACGATTTGCAATTAATACAATCATAACATACTCTGCGTCCAGTATCAAATAAGCTTACATCGGCTTAAAAACAAGCAAAAATATTAGCAGCACAGCTAACAATTGGCTGAGCATTTCAATAGGCAAAAATTTGCGCATAAACAGCCTGTACTGTATTGGCACTTCCTCTTCTGTATGCGCTTCCAATATAACCATTTGATTTTTGAGCCTGCGCGGCAATGAGCCCGCTACATATACTTGCACTAAAAAATAAACGACAAGAGAATAGACAAACCAGCTTTGCGTAACAAGCTTCGGCTCCAGCGACAGCAATATTCCGGTTGTTACTGCCAATATTAAACTGCCGATATGAGGAACAAACTTGAGCTTTTGAAAGAGCTCGACCGTTTGCCTTGCCTCGATGGAGGTTTTGGCTGTACGGGACATAATCGGAAATACGAGCGCTACACCTAAGCTTGTAACCGCTACCAACACATGAATATAGTGTACGATATAATTGATCATGACACCCTCACCCTTGCCTGAATTTGCAAGTAAGCCTTCCGAACTATAGAAATTAAGTCCTATGGCTTACACCTCTATCATAATAGACGTATTATCGGATATGCAATCCTTTTTTGCAATTTCAATGGGCAGGAGCCGGAGTTTAGGACCACTTTCTAGTTTGTTCCAAAAATGCTTTCGTTTCCGCCATTTGCTGCTCCTCCGCCACTTCCATAATAAGGTGCACCTGCGGCTTGTATTGATTAAGCAGCTTCATGTAAAGCTCATAGTTGAGCATGCCTTTGCCCGCCGTTGCCGTTGTAATAACGCCATCATCTCGCTGTATCCGGTCCTTGGCATGAGCTGCAATGATTCGGCTGCCAAGCAGCGCAAAAGCCTCTTCCATAACTTGATCCCGAGCTGAAAAGTTATGCTCATGCAGTAAATTACCCGCATCCATAACTACACCCAGCATAGAGGAAGGCACCTCCTCCAGCATGCTGGCCAGCTGCTCAGCTGTTCCGATCAAATGATCGTTAGCCGCTTCGATTCCGATAAGCACGCCCCAGCGTTCAGCTTCCTCGGCCAGCTGCTCCAGCACTTGCTTCATAACGAGCCAATCCTGTTCCGTATAATCCAATGATGGATTCACGCCTGTTTCAAAGGCAACTATAGGCGCGCCCATATAACGCGCATGGCGCAGCAGCTCCTTGAAACGAAGAATGTGAATGCGCCGCTGCTCCTCGTCTCTGTGAAACATATGTAAATAGCAGCCCAACACAGAAATCGAAACGCCCTGGCGGTCAAATTGCTCGCCTATATCCATTGCCAAGCCAGGGCTCAGCTTGCCCGGAGCAGAAAAATCAATATCGCTGACTGCCTTCCACAACGCCAGCTGCACATGCTTAAAGTCATGTGAGGCGACCTTAGCCGCCAGCTCCTTATAAGGCAGCCGCCCCATTAAATGAGCTAATACACCAATTGTCATGATGGATTCCTCCCCAATATTTTAATTTCCGCTCAGCAAATCCTCCCGCAGCGGCGTAAAGGCATCCAGCAGCACGCTCTGCTGCAGTGCAACAACGCCATGCCTTACTCCGCTTGGAATTACAATCGATTGGCCTGCTTCAATTATATGCGGCGTCCCATTCAGGCGAAATTCCAGCTTGCCTTCTATACAATAAGATAGCTGCTCATGAGGATGCTCATGCTCATAGCCTTCCGCACCTGCTTCGAATCGTACCTCCATCAGCATTAAAGATTGGCCTGGGGGCAATATTTTTCGAATTACGCCCGGCTCAGCCGGCTGCCACTGTCCGATTATATTCATAAATGTCATCTCCTTTGTTCTAAAGCTGGGCTTTCATTGCTTTCATGTACTCTATTATAGCTTGCTCCTGCTATTTTGGCATTCGAAAAACGAGCCAGCGGTGGGACAGCGAGCTGCAGCAGCATAACAATCGCGTTGCCGAATTGGTAGATGCCATGGCTGTACAGCGTGCTTTTCGCTTCTGGCGACAGCTTGCTGCCAGTAAGCGCCCGCTTCCCCTCAGTCTGCTTTATACTTTCTATTGACCTAATCTCTCAAAAAAATCCGAAGCCTGGACAGGCAGCTTTGCTTCCTCAATCCCAGCCAAGCGATAACACAATGAGCGAATAAGCAGCGCCTGTGTCGCTGCATTCAAGTCCCCTTCTATCTTGCCAAGGCTCAAATAGACGGGCTTTGGCATAACGGGGTAACATTCACCCCGCTTTACCTGTGCAATATTCGGTGCTGCAGGAGAATGCGCAAGCTCTCGTGAAAAGCCGCCGTCCGCTCTAAGCAGCAGCCTCATATTATCCGTTGTCCTTTTAATAATAAATTGAAGCTCCTCCCGAGCTATCGCCGGCTTAATATAGGAAAGCAGATGAATCGGGTTGCGGATATAGCACATATCCTCCGCGCGTTCCTCCTGCAGTGCCCGCAATATGCTTGCGTAGATGTTACCCGCTCTTGGCATGCCTGCTTCAAAATGCTGATAAAACAAATGCAGCTTGAAGGTACCGGAAATTTTCACATAAAGCGAGCCGTCCCCCCATAGTCCTGTCTCCTTATCCTGCAGCTCTTCAAAATATTGCAGCGCCACATCTCTATACGCCTGCTCATCTCTGTGATCAAGCTGCTTCAAATAAACGGCCGAGCAGGAAAGCCGGTCACAGCCGCGCCAGCTATTGCTCAAATCAACGCTGCGCAGCCATTGACCATACGCTTCTGCAGACTTCATATATAGCGGAGCGCGGCCCTGGACATAGGGCAGCGGATAGCGCGCTTCGCCGCCAAGCTTGCGCAAAGCATTGATGCTGTAGCCGATTGCTCTTGAAACCATCACTTCATCTTCCCGCATGGCAGGCTGCTCATCCCAAAAGCAGCCCGTTGCCGCATCCTGCTTGCTGCATAAAAAATGTATCATCTGCTGTCGTACTGAATCAGGCATATCCCCAAGCAGCCCTAACCGTTCCAGCATATTAACCGCCTGTGCCGTCGATTCGATATCCGGAACTGGAGCAGCCAGCTCTCTCGAGCTGGCCGCATAGTAAAAGCCCCCGCTTTTGCGGTCGAATTGCCGTGCCAGCCACGCTGGCAGCCCGCTAAACAGCTGATCCATCTTATGAAGCTCAGCAGCAATAAGCTGCTGCTGAGCGGAAGTATTATTATCCAAGGTGTATTGCTCCTTTCCCCTCTTCATCAGCCTAATGATGCTGGACGCTGACTGTTATCCCTTGATCGAACCAAGCATAGCTCCTTTGGCAAAATGCTTCTGCAAGAACGGATACACGACTAGAATTGGCAGGGTCGCTACTACAATAACTGCCATTTTAACCGTTTGCTCCGGCGGCGGAACGGAAGCATCAAGATCTGCGCTATAATCCAGACCGCTGGCAAGCACGACAATTTGGCGCAGCAGCACTTGAATCGGCCACATATTGCTGTCATTCAAGTACAGGATCGCACTGAGGTACGTATTCCAATACGTAACCGCGTAGAACAAGGACAAAGTAGCAATCGCTGGCATAGAGAGCGGCAGAACGATGCGGAACAAAATGCCGAAATCACTGCACCCGTCAATTTTAGCTGATTCCTCCAGCCCTTCCGGAATATTTTGAAAAAAGTTTTTCAAAATAATGAGATTAAAAGCACTGATCGTCGAAGGAATAATTAAAGCCAAATAGCTGTCAATTAAGCCTAGCTCACGCACAACGAGAAAGGAAGGAATCAAGCCGCCGCTGAACAGCATCGTAAAAACGACAAGAAACATAATAAAACCGCGGCCATCAAGGTCTCTTCGTGATAAGCCATAGGCCATAAGCGAAGTAACAAGCATGCTGAACAGCGTACCGAACAGCGTTACCCCAACTGACACGCCCATCGCTTTAAATATCGTGTTCGTTGAGAAAATAAATTTATAGGCATCCAGACTCCAAACCGTCGGAATCAAAATAAACTTTTTGACCGCCATCTCGGCGCTTGTCGTAAATGAACCCGCTACTATATGAATAAACGGGAGTACGGTTACTAGCGCAATGATCATGAGCAGCGTGAAATTGATGCCCGAGAACATTCGTCCTTTCCATGTCCGATCTTCAACCATGTTAAGCAGCCTCCTTTAGTAGATGCCTTCCTCGCCCATCTTCTTGGCCAGCCTGTTGGCAAGCATGACAAGAATAAGACCGATAAAGGATTTGAAGAAGCCGATTGCTGTACTATAGCTGAATTGCCCTTGACGCAATGCCGCTGTATACACATACGTATCAATAATTTCGGCAACCTCGCGGTTCATAGAGTTAAGCAGCAAATAAACATGCTCGAAGCCCAGCTCAAGAACGTCTCCAATTTTCAAAATAAGCAAAATAACAATCACGCTGCGAATCGCAGGAAGCGTAATATGCCAAACCTGCCTCATTCTTCCCGCTCCATCCATGCGCGCTGCTTCATACAGCTGCGGGTCAACCGATGCGATTGCCGCCAAATATATAATCGTTCCCCAGCCGGCCTCCCGCCAAATGACCTGTATAATATACATAGGCCTGAACCATTCGGTGCTCAGTAGGAAATTGATTTTTTCGAATCCAAGTAAAGCAAGCAGCTCATTAATAATACCGCCGTCCATCGTCAGCATAACGAAACTGATCGATACAATAATGACCCATGACATAAAATGCGGCAAATAGACCAAGGTCTGAAACAGCTTTTTGAAAAAATTCATACGTACTTCATTAAGCATCAACGCCAAAATAATCGGTATCGGAAAATAAAACAATAAATTCATGCCGAACAATAGCAGCGTATTCGTCAAGATATTAAGAAAATCAGGCTCTGTAAATAATCGGGTAAAATGCTTGAGCCCTACCCAGGGACTGCCGCTTATACCTCGAAACGGCTTATAATCCTGAAACGCGATAACAAGTCCAAACATAGGGATGTATTTGAAAATAATAAAATAAAAAATTCCTGGCAGCAGCATGATATAGAGCCATTTGTTTTTCCAAAGGCGTCGTTTCAATTCACTGCTATTGCGAGGCTCAGGCAACCTTTCACGCTCCATCGCTGCTTGTTGCATGTTTGCTCTTCCTTTCCAAGGGAAAATCGTTGCCGCAGCTTTATGCTGCTTTTGCAAGAAAGGGCTGCCCTGCTTGCAGCAGCCCTATTGCACTTCGGCAAACTTTTTTATAGGTTCATTGCGCTCATTGCTTTTGCTTAATTACTTGCTGTATGCAGCGTTAAACTCCTCGATAATTTCCGCACCGCCGCGCTTTTTCCAATCCTCGACCGCTTTGTCATAGCCAGCTTTATCGAGAGTGCCGTACATATATTTATAAGTCGCATCCTTGATCAGCTCTTGCAGCTGCGTGCCCTTCTCGGTATAAGTTGCAGAATCGAGCGGAGCAGTCGGGTCGTGAATTGCTATTTTTTCATTTTCCAAAATAAGCTCCTCTGCATGAATGCGCGCTGGAAGCTCATGATAGCCTTCATACATGCCGTTCGTTTCAGGCTCGCCGATTACACTGTCCTTGAAGCCTTTAACCTCGCGCTCTGTAAGCTCTTGGTTTTCGGAAGCTTTCGCTTTGTTGTCTACAACTGTGTAATGTGTGCCTTCAATTCCCCAGTACATCAGATTAGCAACCTCTGCCGTCATAAGCTTATCAAAGAAGGCTAATATTTTTTTCAGCTCAGCCTCATCCTTCACTGCCGATTTCGGGAACAGCACGACATTGTTATAGCCTGGAATTGCCCAGGTGCCAAATTCGCCATTAGGGCCGGCAACCATGCTATGCGTTTCTACTACAGCGGTTGGAATATTTTTGACCAGATCCTTCTCCAAGGAGTTGACATCCTGCATCGATCCGATATAAACGCCTGCCTTGCCGCTTGTAAACAAGTTGACCTGGTCCGTTTTGCTCGTAGCTGCGAAGTCTACGTTCATTAGCTTGTTGTCGCGAATTTTTTTCATGAAATCCATCGTCTGCACATACTGCTCGAATTCAAATTCCGGCTTTAGCTGGCCATCCTGCTCTCCCCAATTGTTAGGCGTCCTAAACCATGAAGCCAGCGTTTTGAATGCGCCATAAATCAGATCATTGCGGTCTGCCAAGCCGATCGTATCATGGATACCGTTGTTGTCCGGGTCAGCATTCGTAAATTTATCAAGCATGTCGTACAGCTCATCTATCGTATTCGGAGCGCTCAGTCCAAGATGATCGGCCCAGTCCTTGCGGTAAATCATGCCCTGGCGTGCCAATGGCCGGCCAATATATAAGGAGTAGAGCTTGCCGTCTACTTTCGTGTTGTTTAAAATTTCCGCCTTCAGCTTGCTCAGATTAGGAAACTCGGACATGTACGGGCCAATTTCCCAAAACTGCCCATCGCGAATCGCTTCTTTCATTTGTACAAATGTTGCCTGGTTTTTCAAATAAGTAACCTGCGGCAACGAGCCTGTAGCGAATGAAGAGTTAAGCTTTTCTTCATAAGTATCCGCAGGGAAAAATTGATACGTAAGCTTGGTATTCGTTAACTTCTCCAGCTCGTTCTTAATCGTATCTGGCGGCGTTTCAGCAATATTCAGCGGAAGCATAATCGTAATTTCGGTCGGCTTCTCCGGCTCTGACGGCTTTGGCGTAGCTTGCGAGCCCTCATTAGTCGTTGTGCCGCCATTGCTTGCTCCGCCGTTACCGTTATTATTTGTCTTGCCGCCTGATCCACAGGCTGATAATACGAGAACTAAAGCGAGCATCGTGCAAAGAATCATTGTAAGCGATTTCTTTTTCATGTACCTTTGACCTCCATTTTCGTATCATTTGGTTTAGGAACACCCCAACAATAGCATCGCGTCTGCCAGTACCGAAACAATCATTTCTTCATTTTGGCGGCCGGACATGCTGTGTATGAGCTAATGATTACTTTGCGCTGCTATGACACCCGGCCTATTTCAGCAAAAAAACGCCTAACGGCGCCGACTGTTCGAACTGAAAATGTAACGAAGACTGATAGCGCTATTTAAGCAAATTTCATTAATATTAATTTTTAACGAAGATCAGATGCTCTATATGTGAATAAACACTTGTTTAGAGGCCCTTTCAGCCTCAATAAGAACGTATAGATTCGCTAAAATTTTCAAAAGGGCATTTTTCGCGTAATAACACTGCCACGCTTCGTTAGATTTCAGCCGATACAAGAAAAAACGCTGTGCGTCCTTGGCTAAGGATGTGCCGTTTCTCGGTGAAATATAGGATAAACGTCTTCGCCGTCCTTCACAGTTGAAATCTATACCTTCCTGCACTTTCAGAAC
>NZ_JBOZWO010000027.1:0-95803 GCF_050864975.1 Paenibacillus sp. GXUN7292
AGTTTTGGCGCCATAGCCAAGTGGTAAGGCAAAGCTCTGCAAAAGCTTTATTCCCCAGTTCAAATCTGGGTGGCGCCTCCACAATCTTTAAATGTGCGCCCTTAGCTCAGCTGGATAGAGCGTTTGACTACGAATCAAAAGGTCAGGAGTTCGAATCTCTTAGGGCGTGCCACTCTTTTCAACAAAGTAACAAAGCAAGATCAATAATTAATATGCCGGTGTGGCGGAATGGCAGACGCGCTCGACTCAAAATCGAGTGGGAAACCGTGGAGGTTCGAGTCCTCTCACCGGTACCACATTAACTACAAGCAGTTCATTAGAGATAAATCTAATGAGCTTTTTTTATTTTGAAAACTTCACACATCGTGTTTGATAAGGTCGAATAATCGCTGTGTCCTAACCACTCTTGAACTTCCTTTTCACTTCTTAAAAGTGTATTGAAGATTTCGGCAGGGAAATGATCTGAAAAAGAAGAATTAACAAGAAAGTTAGGCTATGATAGTAGTATAGGAGTCTAGGGAGTTGATATGATGGCAAATGCTTGGAGTAAGAAGTACGTGCTGAAGCATAAAGATGTTGCGGTTGCGGAAATTGAGCTTGACGAAGCGACAGGTGCAATTTCGGATATTGGTAACGTCTATGATGAGCGCCATGTACCCGTTGGCATATCCGTCAAAAAAGGACGAATAGATCGTGCTGCACTCAATGAATGGTGGCGGGGCAGAGCAATTCCAGCAAGTCGAGATGGGATTAAAGAAGCATTGCTTGAGTTAAGGCTAGCGACTACGCAAAAATTACTAGATAAAAGCTTGGGACTTAGCTTGTCTGATCAATATTGGATTTGTCCACAAGGTTCGGATGCGAGATGGGGAAACTTGAATTTCTTTGACAATGATTTCTCTGAAGACGTGGGTAATATATTGCTTGGCAAAGGTGTCGCTAGCGAGGTGATTAGTTTAATGTCACCCGATAATACATCGGACGGTTGGTTGAAAAAGAAATGGGCAATCATCGAAGGCAAACGTTGCCTTGTTAAAGGTGGAAGCGGGGCGACTCAGCAGGAACCGTATAATGAAGTGCTTGCAAGCCGAATCATGGAGCGACTAGGTATTACCCATGTTCCGTATACATTAATGATACAAGAGGATTATCCATATAGCGTGTGTGAGAATTTCATTACACCGCAGACAGAGTTGGTTACAGCCTGGTATGTGATGCAGACCAAACAAAAGCAAAATCATATTTCAGTATATCAGCATTATGTCGATTGCTGTGAAGCGCTCGGTATATCAGGGATTGTCGATGCACTTGACCGTATGATTGTAGTCGATTACTTGATCGCTAATGAGGATAGACATCAAAACAACTTCGGTGTTGTGCGCAATGCTGAAACAATGGAATGGATTGAACCAGCTCCGATTTACGATAGTGGATCTTCACTATGGTTTTCCAAACCAACAACGCTTATTTCTGCAACAGGAAAACTAACATGCAAACCGTTCAAGCAGGACCATAATGAACAAATTAAGCTGGTTACATCCTTCGACTGGCTAGATTTATCCAAGCTGAATGATATTGAGAATGAGTTTCGGGACATTTTGAAAGGCTCTTTGTTTATTGATGAAACGAGACAAGATGTGCTCTGCAGTGCTTTACGTCAGCGAATTGAGATACTTTCCGAAATCGTCCATTCTCGGTCATCTCATGTTTGGGTAGATGATCGCAGCCATGATGTAACGGAGAATATTGCCTACAGTGGCGAGCAAGCTGGTGACGATTGGAAGCAAGAACCTTGAGCATTAGATTTGCATATTGATGTTCACTATTGATAGTAAACCAGCATGTGTTCCTTCAACTGTCTGCGTAAGCGAGAACGTTCAAAAAATAAAAATTTTTGAGAGATTTTTGCAAAGTTTTGCTGGGTTGGAATTTTACAAAAAAACCGCTCGAAACCTTGATTGTACAAGGTTTTGAGCGGTTTTTAAATTTCCTATGACTTTGCGTGCCGTTGTTCGAGTCGGCTATGCTGATATTTGCTGCGTCGGTGTTATTGGCGATGAAATAATATCTGTCTGTAACCTAGCCCTTCCTGAACTTCCTTTAAAGTAATTCCAAAGCATCAATTCTTTCATTTTTCTTTCATTGCGGCTTAATAGAATAGTTCCAGTACATTCATGAATGGAAAGGTGGAGGAAGATGTTACAGGAAGAATACAACAAATGGAGAAGGTATATTCGAAAAACCGGGATGATTGCACTCATGATGTTGCTCGTTTTTCCTCATATGCTAATGAACTCCGTATCAGAAGTTTTTGCGGATGAGGCGGATTACGATATTTTGGTTGTTGGTGAAACAATAACGATCGTAGGGTATTCGGGAACTGATATGGACGTGGAGATTCCGGAACAGATTCAGGGAAAAGA
This sequence comes from Paenibacillus sp. GXUN7292, assembly GCF_050864975.1. Classification (NCBI taxonomy): domain Bacteria; kingdom Bacillati; phylum Bacillota; class Bacilli; order Caryophanales; family Paenibacillaceae; genus Paenibacillus; species Paenibacillus sp. GXUN7292. Next base: position 2,424 of record NZ_JBOZWO010000027.1, read on the forward strand.
TGTTACAGTGATTGCAAATCAGGCATTCTTCGGAATAAAGTTGAATTCAGTAACGATTCCCGGGACTGTCACAACCATAGGATCAGGGGCATTTATGGGATGTGAATTGGACTCTGTTATTTTAAAAGAAGGCTTAATAGAAATAGGCTTAATGGCCTTTGCGGGAAACAGCTTTGATAGTGTGGATATACCTAGCACGGTGAAGACGATCGGAGCAGGGGCATTTAGTCAAGGCAACCTGAGCACACTAACATTGCAAGAAGGGTTAGAAACGATAGGAGATCAAGCATTTTGGGATAATGAAATACGATCAGTACATATTCCGGAAGGCGTGGAGGAGATTGGCGAGAATGCATTTATTGATAACAAGCTAGAGGAAGTGACGCTGCCTGGCACAATTACTTCTATGGGCAAGTATGCATTTTTAGGAGAAGACGGTAAAAATAACATTCATACGTTAACCTTGCAAGAAGGATTAAGCTCAATAGGGGAAGGTGCTTTTAAAGATAACTTACTGGAGTCGGTTCACATTCCTGGCAGCGTATCGGTCATTGAAAAAGAAGCATTCATGGGAAATGCGCTGGAATCGGTTATCTTAAATGAAGGTGTGGAGGAAGTTGGCGAGCAAGCTTTTGAACAAAATAAATTGAAAGCAGTAGTAATTCCCGATACAGTGAAGCTTGTCGCAACAAAGGCATTTTTTCAGAACGAGATTAATACGTTAACATTGCCAAATAGTGTGGAAGCGATTGGCGATGCTGCATTTGCCTTTAATCCCTTAACAGAAGTAAAAGTATACAATGATGAGCTGATATTTGGGATGTGGCCTTTTATTCCAGCTCCGCCTGCGACACCAGGGGATATAACGCTATTTGGTCGTAGTGGATCGACAACAGAGCAATTTGCAACGGCAAACGGTCACACCTTCCAAGTGCTGGAGGAGAGTGGTTCAGCGGTTTGTGGAGAAGATACCGATTTCGAATGTGTCGTTAATGAAGATGATACAACAATAACGATCACAGGATATACTGGCTCTGACACGGATGTGCTCATTCCGGATACGATAGATGGTAAAGAAGTGACTATGATCGGTGAAGATGCCTTTTACGGGAAGCAATTAATAACGGTTGAACTCCCATATAGTGTAAATAGCATTGGAAAACAAGCATTTTCTGCAAATGATTTAAATGCTGTAACCATCATAAATTATTTTGCCAGCATTGAAGGAAGCGCGTTTGAAGGGAATCAAACAAATCCAGCGGATCTAACGATCTATGGCTGTTTCGGATCTACTGCACAAGCACATGCCGACGATCAAGGTTATTCGTTCCAGGAATCATCCAAGGCAGAGTGTTTAGAGCTGAGCTTGACGCCAAGTGAAACAAATCCTACAAACCAGGATGTAACGATTTCTGTAAGTGTGAATAAGTTGCCGGAAAGCATCAGGGAATTGAAATGGGCAAAAGGGAATCAAAACCTTGCTTATTTTCAAAATAGCGGAGGAGAGCATGTTGTTTCCAATGCATTTACCGTTTCGGAAAATGATACGTATACCGTATTTGTGGAAGATGTTGTTGGGAGAGAACGAATTGCAACGATTGAAATCGATAATATCGACAAAACTCCTCCAGTAGTTACTGGTGTGACAGATGGTGAAGTGTATGGTGAACCCGTAACGATCACCTTCAATGAGGGAAACGCAACATTAAATGGACTCGCTTTCACAAGTGGTACGACGGTAGAGGTAAATGGCGAATATGAACTGATCGTTACTGATGCAGCAGGTAACGAAACAACTGTAATTTTTGAGATAAAACAATCAGATTATATCTATGTAAATAACGGAAGCGGTACTGTAAGAATCACAGGGTACAGGGGAACGGATACAAATATAGAAATCCCGGATACACTGGATGGGCAAACTGTTGCGGCTATCGGGAATTATGCCTTCAGTGAAAAGAATTTAGAGCGTGTCATTATACCAGATAGTGTTACGAGTATTGGAGAGTATTCATTTTATAAAAATACATTACAAGAAATTGAAATTCCAGGCAGTGTAACAACGATTGGCCGGAATGCTTTTGCTGACAATGATTTAGCTTCGGTCACCTTTTCAGAAGGGTTAGAAAGGATAGGGGCTAATGCGTTTTTGAAAAATAATATAACGGAATTGATCATACCAGATACAGTGACACATATTGATTACGGTGCGTTTGTACAAAATAACATAGCTGAACTAACTTTGGGTGAAAATGTTCAGACCATAGCTGAAAATGCATTTTGGATAGGTAATTTACAATCGGTAACTATACCGGCATCTGTCAAGTTTATTGGTCGGGGTGCTTTTGGCAAAAATCAGATACGCGAATTTATCGTGTTGAGCAATGAGGTGAATATTGATCAGGGGGTATTTGATGGTGGGAATTCATCGTATCCTGAACCATTAACGATTCGCGGCTATTGTGGATCGACAGCAAATGAACTGGCAACCCAATGGGGGTATACTTTCGAGCAGCTCGAAGCGGATGAATGTGTCATGATCACACTAACCCCGAGCGAAACCGAATCGACGAATAAGGATGTAACAGTCTTAATTGATGTACTAAGCGATATAGCCAATGTAGTGGAGATGAAATGGGCAACAGGAAGTAAGGATATTGTTGATTTCCGTGATGGAGACGGTGACGATGTGACAGACTATCAGTTTACGGTTTCGGAAAATGGAACATACACCGTATATATAAAAGATAAGACGGGGAATGAAAAAATCGAGAGGATAGTGATCAGCAATATTGATAAATCCCTGTTAATCATTCATGTGCAAATAGTAGATGGGGAGACGATTACCCTTCATGCGTATGGCAGCGACTCAGTTCAGCAACTGAAACAAAAAATTCAAGATGCTGAGGAGATTCCTACTGAAAAGCAAAAAATAACTTTTGCAGGCACTGTATTAGAAGATGGCCGCACATTAGCAGACTATAATATTCCTGATCAAACAACACTGCAATTGACCGTTTTATCATCTGATGCAAGTCCAAACCCAGGATGGGGAGTTTATATACCTTCCAGTGACACAAGCTTGGACAGATTAGAAGCCATTGTTGATGGGGGAAATAGATTGTTATTTAATCCCGCTCAATTCGAATATGATTTGGGTGATACGGAAGCAGAAACTATAGAAATTATCGTGAAGACACATCATCCCAAGGCGAAAATCACATTAGATGGTGAAGGGTTTGTAGATAAGAGAACATTGCTATTGAACGAAGGCAAAAACATTTTCGATATTGTTATTGCCGCTGAGAACGGAAATAAACAAACTTATACGATTACAGTGAATCGATTGGAAAAGGTCCCCTTCACCGATATTGCAGGACATTGGGCGGAAAGCTATATCAAGAAAACCTATTGGGAGAAAATGTTTTATGGTTATCCAGATCAAACATTCCGGCCGGATGACCAGATAAGCCGTATGGAGGTAACAAGTGTCCTTGTACGATTATTGCAATTGGATGAACAAAAGCAAGTGCCATTTACTGATGTTCAATTGATCGGAAAAGACGCAATGGAGGAACTTGAAAAGGCATATGCAAATGGGGTGGCTAAAGGTTATCCAGACCAGACGTTCAAACCCAATGCAGATGTAACACGAGCTCACCTTGCCTTAATTTTTTACCGCACCTATGAGAAGGTAAACGGATCGCCATACAAACCGAAACAGCAGGCTTATTTCCCGGATATCGCAGGATATGATCAAGAAACCCAAAATGCCATTGCGATGCTTGTTGATTTGAAAATTGCAGAGGGGTATGGCGGGAATTTTATGCCTAACGAGCAAGCAACAAGGGCGCAGACAGCAAAAATGCTTGTACATTTTAAAGAAGTGTTAGGCCGTCTGGAAAAAAAGTAGCTATAGGAATGGAGACTCCCACAGAAATGGATATTTTGTGGGAGTTTTCACTTTCTAAAATATAAGAAAGTATAAGTTTTTGTATCTATATACTTGTTCTTATATTTCATCGGTAAACGCGCTTGTCCAAAGGACGGCGTAAGCCGTTTATCCTTGCCTTTAAAAACAAAGAAAGGAAGTGTTCAGGATGATATTCCTTGCTTGGGTCATTGTGTCTATCGTTGCTTTGGCCATCTTGGCCTGTCTTATTATCTCTTTTGTCGTGTCACTGAAACTAACGCGTAATAATGTAAGAAAACCGATAAACAAATCGCCAGAAGATTACGGTCTCGATTTTGATTTAATATCGTTTCAAAGCAGAGATGATATTTCTTTGGAGGGATGGTTTATTCCAGCGCAACAACCAAAAAACAAGACAATTATTTTTGCGCACGGTTATCGGGGAAATCGATTGGAACAGAAATTACCTGCATTAAAATTAGCAAAAGATTTAACGGAAAATGGTTTTCATGTTTTAATGTTCGATTTTCGCAGTTGTGGGGAATCCAGTGGTAATGTTGCTTCAATTGGTCTATACGAACAGGAGGACCTATTAAGTGCAATTGCGTGGGTGAAAGCCAATCAACCTTCTTCGATTGGCCTGATCGGTTTTTCTATGGGGGCATCTACTGCTTTGCTTGCGGCTGCCCGCACGCCCGAAGTAGTTGGTGTAGTTGCGGATAGCCCTTTTGACGAATTATCTACCTATTTAACTGAAAAGTTTTACGTATGGACGAAGCTGCCCAGCTTCCCATTTACACCACTCACGCTTGCCTTTATAAGAATGCATGTGGGAAATGCAAAGAAGGTAAATCCCAAAAAAGCCTTGAAGAAAATAAAACCACGCCCCGTATTATTTATTCATGGTGATCAGGATTATTCGATACCTTATGAAAACAGTATCCGTTTGCACGAAGCCTACAAGGAACACTCGGAATTGTGGACGGTTTCTAATGCTGATCACGTTCAGGGGTACAGATTAAATAGAGAAGAATATACAAGGCGAGTTGTTCAATTTTTTGGTAACATAATGTAAAGGAATAACAATAGAAAGGAATAACAATGGATAATGCCATACTTTTTACAATGATTGTGTCCGCGATGATGATGTGCATGCTGCTCATCTATTCATTCTTACACTCGCAAAAACGTGGAGTCCGTTACTTTGCATGGGTCATGGTTTGTCGAGTTGCCTTTGGCTGCGGTGTCATTCTCGAATTATATAGCAATGATGTAGTAAGCAAGCTTTTTTTTCGACAAATAGAACAGACAGCGCTTGCGATTACCGTCCCGTTGGTTATTCTTTGTGTGTTGGATTTATATGCTAGGGATGAGTGGCTAAAATGGTATAAACAGATCATATTGTTACTTTTATTTATCGGATGGTCGGTACTTATATGGACAAATGATAAAACCCATTTGATATTCGAAACAGCGACACTCATTAATGGCTACCTCGATGTGCCTAGGACCAGTCTGGCGATTGCATTTAATATATTCTGCTATTTCATTTTGCTGACCTGTGCCTATTTCTTTATTATGTATTTGCGAAAGGCAAGGCCGGAAGTTCGTAAACCAGGCATCCTCGTTATTTTACTTGCATCAACATCGGCTGTCATAGAAGTGGTTAAATTGGTATTCCCAGATTTATCGCAATGGCTGCTCCCTATTTCCGTTTATTGTGGTGTATTGGGCATTATTATGCTATGGGTGATCTACAAAAATAAAATATTTACCATCGTGCCAATGGCAAGGGATTTTATCGTTGATACGATCCGAGAAGGAGTTTTGACTGTTGATCTGAAAGGAAAGATCATTGACTGCAATATCTTTATACAGCCGTTGTTTGGCGAAAAAAACAGCAAATCAATCATTGGAAAAGACGTGTCTGAATTTCTAAAAGATTGGCCCGAGTGGCTGGATGCGTGCAACAGTATGGTAGAGAAGTCGATAGAAGTAAAGAAAGAAATGGATGGCGAAGGAAAATATTTTATGGTTAAAGTATATCCACTTTATTCCAAAGGCTTGCGATTACTCGGAACGGTCTCGATATTATTTGATATAACAGAAAAGCAACAACGACTAGAAGAAATTGCACATCTTAATTTTATGAAAGATCAGTTGTTTACCCTTGTTTCCCACGATATCCGCGAACCAATTGCTCTTCAGGTGAATTTGATAGAAATGCTGGAAGAAGAAAAGCAAATGTTTCCGCCAGAAACAGCGGAGCTGCTTGATTTTTTAAGTGCACAAATTCGTTCGACCTATATGACGGTTGGCAACGTGCTTGAATGGTTTCGCAATCAAAAAAATGACGTAGCGCTTAACCCTGAATCGTTGGCCTTAGTCGATCTTATTTATGAAGCTTATCGTATACTGTCTATTAAAAGTAAGGCGAAAGATATTGACATCGCCATTAAAGTTGACGAAGCTATCATTGTATATGTCGACCGAGAAGCGATTGTCATGGTACTTCGCAATATACTTTCCAATGCGATTAAATTTTCTAACCGGGGGGCAAGGGTTGAGGTTGCAGCCGAAAAGTGTCATGAAGGAAAAATCGTGATCACCATACGCGATCAAGGTATTGGCATGTCTAAAAAGTTATTGGAACAATTATTTAACGAAAAACAAGTCATCTCTACGATCGGAACCGAAGGGGAACGTGGGACAGGACTAGGTCTGCAAGTCAGTTGCCAATTTGCAAAGATGAGTGGCGGAGATTTATGGATTGACAGCGTATTAGGGAAAGGCAGTGCCGTCTATCTTTCGTTAAGAGAAGGTGAAAGAAGTTGAAGGTGATCATCATCGACGATGAACAAGCGATGCTCGCAATTATGCAAAGAATGTTAAGAAGAATAGAAGATGTAGAAATAATTGGCGGATTTCAAAGTGTAAAGGACGCCCTGCTATTCACGAAAGATACATTGGTCGATATAGCATTTGTTGATATTATGATTGCAGACGAAAGTGGATTAGAGCTTGCTCGACAATTGCGCGCCGGACAAAAAAATATGGAAATTGTATTTGTGACTTCTCATCGAGAATATGCGGTGGATGCTTTCGATACATATCCGCTTGATTATATGGTTAAGCCGGTATCGCAAAAAAGATTGATCCAAACCATTGAAAGGGCAAGAGAGAAAAATAGTAAACCGCCTGAAAAGATGGATGTCAACCGATTAGTAGTGAAGGCATTAGGCGGTTTAGAGGTTAGCAGTGTGGAAGCGGGCAAAGTGAAATTCATTTCAAAAAAGAGTCAACAATTATTTGCATTTTTACTTCTTGGGCGAGGTCGGGCGGTTTCGAGGGATAGAGTTATTGACGAGGTTTTTCCGGAAATGCCATTAGAGAATGCGGTGGCATACCTGAATACGGCAGTTTACCAGCTGCGCAAGGCATTGCAATCACATGGTTTAAAATCAATCGTCCATACTTTCGACGAACAGTATATGTTAGAAATGACTCATATAGATGCGGACTTTATTTCTTTCGAATCCTATGTTTACCGTGTTAAAGAATGGAATGAATTTACGGTGAAAGAAGCGCTTGAATGGGAAAAAAGATTTACTGGCGACTTGTATGAAAACAAATTTTATACGTGGTCCGTTTCAGAACAAGAAGGACTCGCAATACGCTATCGCGATTTTGCTATAAGGCTGGTTCGCTGGCTTCTTGCAAATAATCAGGTAACCCAATCCATATTAATTGCCAGGAAGATCGTTTCGCGTAACGAACTGGACGAGGAAGCTAATATGTTTTTAATGAAGGCTTACCGTGCAGCAAAGGATTATCAATCGTTTCGAAGTCATTACGAGCATTTTATAAAAGTATATCAGAAAGAGATGGGAAGCCTTCCCGCCATTGGAGAGGAGAGTTTCCTCGATAAATAGATGATTTGGGAACACAGAACTTTTTGAGAGATTTATGCAAAGCCTTGCCGGGCTAAAAGTTTACGAAAAAAACCGCGAAAAACCTTGATTTATAAGGCTTTGCGCGGTTTTTAAATTGCTGCTGGATTTCACTTGCTTCCGACGAGTAACTGTTGCGACTGAAAATCGATCTGCAAACCGTAGAAGTATCGGGTCCTCTCATCTTTTCTGGACAAGCATCTTGAATGCAGCAGTTTGTTCCTTTTTTCGTATAAAATTGGGACTTATTAACTATTTAGGCAGACCATGAACAATGTTTCTGCTAAAAGAAGTGCGGACTTAAGCTAAAACAGAATCCTTGGAAAGACGGAGAGGCATTCTAAGCTAGAATGTGCTTTTGCTAGGAGTCATACTTGTTTTTCTTCAACCGTTTAATCAAGGAATTTAACAAAATAACATCCTCATTATCCAAATTCTTCAGTTCAGTCCATAATTCATTCGTATCAAGTATAGGCAAAGAAGGGGATTCATCTTTTTTAGGGGAATCAATACGTCCCAGTAAGAAATCGGTTGTTACATCCAGAGCATTAGCCAGTTCCACGATCATTTTGTTTGAGGGAGTACTATAGCCGGTTTCATAATTAGAGATAGTTGTTTTCTTCGTGTTTACTGTATCAGCCAGATCCTGCTGGGTGTAGCCTTTGTTTTTCCTCGCTTGCTGCAATCTTTTGCTAAATTGCATTTGATCTCTATCTCTCTGATTCACTGTTATCCCTCCTTATCACCCTGTAGGTAATATTAAAGTACAAATATATTGTACCAATAAAAAGAGTTGAATAAACATATTGAGTCTATGTAACTATAAAAAATTATAGAATTTTTAATTTATTGTTGCTTTCTGAGAAGATTGCATTACATTTTTGGTCATAAAATATCAGTTGACATATGACTATATATCTATTTCAAGTAACTATATTTCGTTTGTTTTCATGTTTTAATTGTTTATTTTTCACGATTTTTGGAGTTCAACAGTTCTATCGATTCATTGACATCCAAGATTCTTGTATTTAACATGGTTGTTGATATGAGAATCTTGGATTTTTTATTTTATGGAGGTGATTCATTGAAATGAAAAATGAAAACTTGAAGAAAGCGAGGCTGGAAAAGTGTCTGACACAGGAGCAATTGGCAGCGCTTCTGGGATACAAGGGGAAACAAACAATTGCCAATTGGGAGAATGGTTACGCTTACCCAACGCTACATAAAGCTTTGCAAACTGCTGATCTCCTAAGTAAGTCCGTCTCATATCTCTTCGGTCAGGAGTGCCAAATGAATCGAAATGAGAAGTCGCAATCCGCAAACGCTTAATTTATTACTGCAAAGCATTAGGGTGATCATGTAAGGGCAGATTTGCTGTAAGCGTTTAAATTTATGTGATACATGGGAGGAAAAATAATGAGACGTCAAAAATTTGATTTTAAAAGACACTGGAATAATCGCAATAAACGTCACGCTTTGCGAGTCCAGAAAATATTGTCGACGGCTGTTATTGCCGGTGCCCTGACTCTAGGCCCGCCTGCAATGGCGATGTCAGGTACGATGCTAACTAACCCAAACTATATTGTGCAGGCGGCATCGCTGGCGGAAGTGAATTTGCTTTCTAATGTTTCTGTGAATGCAGAGCTCAGTGAAACAGAGAATGCAGAGTTATACAATCTGGCATTATCGATCATTGGCACGGGACTTGCTGAAGCGGAGCTGATCAATCCGGAACGATTATTTGTGTTCTATGCGCCTGAATTGGCAGGGAAATGGTCAGTTGCTGAACAAGCCTCAGTTCGTGTCGAAATCTTGCCAATTACGATGGATAATCTGCCGGTATTGGATGCCGCTGTTAGCAATATTACAGGAAATCTGAATGTTGTATTGGGTGACCTAGTCTCCGCTGTAGACAGCATACTGAGCAATCCGTTAACGGCTCCGCTTATTAAAGTGGAAGGCTTGTCTGAATTGGAAAATGCTTTGTCTGCATTGAATAATCTCAATGATGCGCTAGCCAATTTGCTTGCCTATGAAGAAAATGTAACTGCAACAGTAGGGACAGACGGTACAATTACCATTAATTTCACTGATGGTCTGGGTAATCATGTTGAAACGGCAGTTCGTGATGTAGTTACTCAGTTGTTGACAGATGTTGCTGATGCGATTGAAAATTTATCGGTTGAAATTTTGAGTGGTATCAGCTCTGTACCGCTTGCTCCGGTTAAAAATATGTTAAATCCGGTGCTAGATTTGGTGAATAATATTTCGAATGGGACTATTAACCTGACGAATGATTTGGCTCGAGTTGGAGTTATTGGACAAGCTTCACTCAACTTAAATGCACAGATTGAAAAACCAGTGGGAGTTGTAGGAGAAGTTAGGGTTTATGGAGCTGCTGTTAATAACTCAGTCATTGATATAGAATTGCTGTCCAGCATGGAAGATTCGGACATTATAATTTTTGAAGATGAAGACGATACTGACGCGGATGCGGATGCGGATGCTGACGCGGATGCCGACGCTGATGCAGATGCTGACGCCGATGCTGACGCAGATGCGGATGCAGATGCTGACGCGGATGCAGACGCCGACGCCGACGCGGATGCCGACGCTGACGCTGATGCGGATGCTGACGCTGATGCGGATGCAGACGCGGATGCCGACGCTGACGCTGATGCGGATGCCGACGCCGATGCTGACGCGGATGCAGACGCGGATGCCGACGCGGATGCCGACGCCGATGCCGACGCTGATGCCGACGCTGATGCCGACGCCGATGCGGATGCTGACGCGGATGCTGACGCTGACGCTGATGCCGACGCTGATGCTGACGCAGATGCCGACGCTGACGCGGATGCTGATGCGGATGCCGACGCTGATGCTGACGCAGATGCCGACGCTGACGCCGATGCTGATGCTGATGCCGACGCCGATGCTGATGCGGATGCGGATGCCGACGCTGATGCAGATGCCGACGCGGATGCAGATGCGGATGCAGATGCGGATGCTGACGCCGATGCGGATGCCGACGCTGACGCCGATGCGGATGCCGATGCCGACGCAGATGCGGATGCGGATGCCGACGCCGATGCTGACGCCGATGCGGATGCTGACGCGGATGCCGATGCCGACGCCGATGCTGATGCGGATGCGGATGCTGACGCCGATGCGGATGCAGACGCGGATGCGGATGCGGATGCTGACGCGGATGCCGACGCCGACGCTGACGCCGACGCTGACGCTGACGCTGACGCCGATGCTGACGCCGATGCTGATGCCGATGCAGATGCAGATGCAGATGCCGATGCTGACGCAGATGCCGACGCCGACGCCGACGCCGACGCCGACGCCGATGCTGACGCTGATGCGGATGCTGATGCGGATGCTGACGCGGATGCGGATGCTGACGCGGATGCTGATGCCGACGCTGACGCCGACGCCGATGCGGATGCTGACGCCGACGCCGATGCTGACGCTGATGCAGACGCCGATGCGGATGCTGATGCTGACGCTGACGCTGACGCCGATGCTGATGCGGATGCTGATGCTGATGCGGATGCCGACGCTGACGCCGATGCGGATGCTGATGCTGACGCCGATGCGGATGCTGACGCAGATGCGGATGCTGACGCGGATGCTGATGCCGACGCGGATGCTGACGCGGATGCTGACGCGGATGCCGACGCGGATGCTGATGCTGACGCCGACGCTGACGCTGACGCCGATGCTGACGCAGATGCCGACGCAGATGCCGACGCAGATGCTGACGCTGACGCTGACGCAGATGCCGACGCCGACGCCGATGCTGATGCAGATGCTGACGCCGATGCAGATGCAGATGCAGATGCTGACGCCGATGCAGATGCTGACGCCGATGCAGATGCTGACGCCGACGCAGATGCCGACGCCGATGCAGATGCTGACGCGGATGCAGATGCTGACGCGGATGCCGACGCTGATGCAGATGCTGACGCCGACGCGGATGCTGATGCTGACGCGGATGCGGATGCCGACGCCGATGCAGATGCGGATGCTGACGCTGACGCCGATGCTGACGCCGACGCCGATGCTGACGCCGACGCGGATGCGGATGCTGACGCTGACGCGGATGCGGATGCGGATGCTGACGCCGACGCCGACGCCGACGCTGATGCAGATGCTGACGCTGATGCTGACGCGGATGCGGATGCTGACGCGGATGCCGACGCCGATGCAGATGCTGATGCTGACGCTGACGCTGACGCAGATGCGGATGCCGACGCTGATGCGGATGCTGACGCAGATGCTGACGCCGACGCGGATGCAGATGCGGATGCTGACGCAGATGCCGATGCAGATGCTGATGCGGATGCTGATGCCGACGCCGACGCCGATGCTGACGCGGATGCGGATGCTGATGCTGACGCCGATGCAGATGTTGACACAGATGCAGACTCTGATAACAATAGCGGAGCGCCAGGTTACGGTGGAGATGGACAAGCTACCAATCCATATATCAATCCTGTTGATTACACGGGAGAGTGGGAAAATACATCTGAATATGGACAAAAACTGCCAAAAACAGCGACAAGTGTTTGGAATATCGGCTTTGCTGGCATTGCCTCATTGTTTGCAGGGTTGTCCGGAAAAGTATGGCTAAGAAATCGCAAAAATAAGAAATAATAGTTTTTTACGAAAGAAGCAAGTGTTCCTTTGAACATTTGCTTCTTCTCTCAACTAAAGCCTGTCATAAAATCACAGCAGGGGGGATATTATGTCGAACCTAAATGCAGATTCCCTGTCTTCCTCTTTACTTGCCGATCTGGAAAGGTTTCGCTCGTATATAATAAAACAAGATTCATTTGCAACATTTACCCGTAAAAATAAAAAAGTAATTCTTTTTTTGTCGCTGGGCTACTTAGAGAAGAGAGCAAGGGTATTTACTGCTCAACACGTAAAATTTGATCAAGCATGGGAAGCTGTGAAGAAAAAGGCATTGCAATTCGTTAAACTAGATAAAACAGTTCCTTCTTCTTTAAAAATCGATATGGTCGATGAAAAAAGAACTTATTCCATACTCGAATTTATCAAGATCATGACGAGTACAAGAAAAAACTATTTTCGCCGCGGAGTATCGTTTCATCCTGATTTTAAGTATGCTTTTTTGGAACAAGAGGTAAATGGAAACTCCTTTATTCAAATTGATTCTTCTACGAATCGGGGTTATTTGAATGAAAGAAATATCCAGCATTACATAAAAACGAATCGTCCTGATTTGAAGCCTTTAGCTTTTAATGCCGTGAGTCAAGTAATTGCGTTTACGACAGTCAGTTTCTTTTATCAAGAAAATTCATGCTGGCCGCTGAAAAATACGGAGTTGGATTATGGTAGACGGGATACGAAATTAGATAGGGAGGAACTAAAGTATTTGATTAAATCTGGTGCTGACTTTCTAGCAAGAAATGTCCAGAGCAACGGTAAGTTCACCTATGGTTATTTTTCGTGTTTCGATGTGGAAATCAATTTTTATAATATGCTGCGTCATGCCAGTACGGTATATTCGATGTGCGAAGTCTATGAATGCTTTCCCGACGATGAATTAATGAGCGCTATTAAAAAAAGTTTAAATTACCTGATTGCCGAAGGAATTGCAATTGTTCCCAGCGGGCATGCCCAGGCTGCTTATGTAATTGATGGCATGGGGCCTGGAGAGCAGGAGATAAAACTTGGAGCGAATGCTGCTGCCATACTAGCGCTGACCAAATACATGGAGATTACAGGCGACTATCAATATTTGCCAATCGCCAGACAGCTGGCTCATGGCATCATCTCGCTCCAGAGAGAGGATGGAAGTTTCCGTCATGTTCTGCACTATCCATCTTTGGAGTTGAAGGAAGAACACCGGATTATCTATTATGACGGCGAGGCGGCATTCGCTATGATGAGGCTTTACAGAGTGGATCGAAATGAGCTGTGGCTGCAATCAGTCGAACGCGCATTCGAGCATTTCATCGAGCAGGAGTACTGGAAGCATCACGATCATTGGCTTAGCTATTGTACAAACGAATTAACAGAGTTCAAGCCTCTGCTTCGCTATTTTCAATTTGGATTATTGAATGTTCGGGACAAGCTGGATTTCATTTATCAGAGAGAAACCACGTATCCGACATTTTTGGAGTTAACCCTTGCAGCCTATCAAATGGTGGAAAGGTTGCACAAAACGGAGCATCGCGATTTGCTGAAGGCCGAATCCTTTGACGAAAAAAAGCTTGTCACCACGATTCATAAGCGAGCGGAATATCAGAGAAATGGATTTTTTTATCCGGAAATGGCTATGTATTTAAAAAATCCACAACGAATAATGGGCAGTTTTTTTATTCGTCATCACTCATTTCGAGCGCGAATTGATGATGTAGAGCACAATCTGTCTGGATATTGTCAATACTATAAGCAATTCTATCAACAGGAGCAAGAATTACCGAATCGCAGTTTCCCGGAAGAGCTCGTAACCTAGCCAAATTCACGATTAAGAAATCGGGTGAATTTATGAAAGCTATTATGAATATATTTGTCATTTTGGGGATAGCAGCTGTGCTAGTTTTTGCCTATCAATTATTCGATCAAGCACGGACCGAGCAGCAATCGTTAGTGCAGGCTGAGGCATATTTATCTAAGACGAAAGAAGATTTTATGGCGATGAAGAAGTCGAAAGCAGAAAATATCGCAAACTTTGCGGCAGAGCATCACGAGCCTTTTGCTATTCTTGAAATTCCAAAACTGGAGAAATCGCTGCCTATTGTTGAAGGTGTAGAGGCAGATGATCTGAAAAAAGGGATAGGCCATATTTCAAACACTGCGTATCCGGGCCAGGGGGAACAAATCGTCATATCTGGCCATCGCGATACGGTTTTCCGAGGGATTGGCGCTTTGGAAATTGGCGATCATTTTGTTGTAGACATGCCTTATGATACCTATACCTATGAAATCAGAGAGACAGAGATCGTCCCGGAGGACGACACGACTGTCATTAGGAGCATGGGGGAGGAAGTTTTAGTCGTAACAACCTGCTATCCTTTTAACTATGTGGGCAACGCCCCCTATCGATTTATCTATTATGCATATCCTCTCTAATAATTGCTGGAGTTAATAGTTGCATTATAAGCCGTTCGAATAGAACGGCTATTTTGCATTTCAAACCAAACATTTCAAAGTATCTTTTACAACGCTTTTCGCGGTTTTAAATTCCTCTTAATTGACCTAGATTCCAGTAGCAAAAGCTTAGGCAGTTCCGAAGAAGAGGGCTTCTATGATAGTATAATAGTATTTAGTCTACCGTAATGTCTCAGTTCGTAGAGCATGTAGTGTTTCTAGTTGTGATAATAAAATATTGTATTCCATAAACTGAAGTAGAAGAGAGGGTACTAGCATAAACATTCTAGCAAAGCTAAAACCAATCTCATATAAACAAAAGTTGATGCTTTTTGTTTTACTGATGAGCATCATTCCTGTCGTACTTCTAGGTATGTTTTCTGCATATTTTGCCTCAAACATGATTCAGCGGGAAGTTGATCATAATCATCAGATTATTCTTAGCCAAATAAAGTATCAATTCGATTCCATTATACGAAGTCTAGAAAAAAATTCAGTACAGCTGGCGAACAATACAACTATTGGCGAAACTGTAAAAACGACTCCTGATCAAAATATAACGCCCTTTTTAACTGCTATAGATTCTATACAGTGGCAGCGGGGACTTTCTGAGGTACCTTTTGATATTTCGCTGATTTCAAAACATTCCGGGAAAGTATATTCAACCATTTATGGCTATATTAACGAATCACAATTTAAATATAACAGCATGTTAAACAACACAAATATTAGCTATAACTCATCCATCGTTATTCCCCCAAACAGCAGCCAAGGCCAACACGAGCTATTGCTGCTCCGTCCGGTACCCGCTTTTTATAGTGATGAACCGGATGGGATTTTAGTTCTGCATGTTTCGCTAGAACATCTAACTAAATTATTTGAGCATGTACAGCTTGGAGGAAATCGCCAGCTGTTAGTTGTTGATAACGAAGGTAAAATAGTCATGAGTCAAAATCAAGATGAAATAGGAACTCGCTTGACAGTCTCCTCGGAGTGGTACGGGATTTGGGCTAATCCCGAAGGAGATTTAAAAAATATTACGAAGCAAGGTGTTTCTTACAGACCATCGATTCAAAAGTCTACATTTAATAATTGGACCTACATTGCGATGACACCTGACAAGGATTTAACGCGTCAAGCTCAAAGCATACAAGGGCTGACCTGGGTCGTAGTATTGTCTTTGATCGTGGTGTGGGGAATAATAGCACTATTTGGTTCTAATCGTTTATATATTCCAATTCAACGCCTATTGTATAAGTTTACAGGAGAATTTAAAGCAGATCACAACCACCGTGATGGTATAGCGGTGCTGGATACCTTTATTCAGCTAATGGTAAAAACGAACGAAAAGCTAAAATATGAGTTAAGTGAACAGTTGCCTTATTTAAAGGAAACGGTGTTTCAGCAAATGATCAGAGGCGAAATGTCTGAACAGGAAATTCATCGAAAAACGGAGCAATATGGATTTCCGCTCAAAGGAAGAGTATTTTATGTTTGTGTAGCGGATCTAGAGAGATTTGTTATATTTCAAGAGGAGTACAAAGAAAAAGATCGTTCGTTAATGATGTATGCTCTAAGAAGGATGATGGAGGAGCTGTGTGAAGAATCATTTTCTTGTGCTACTGCGATTCCTTTGCCCGGCCAAGTTGCCATGATTATCGGAATCGAAAAGCCGGGCGGGGCAACAGAGCGTGAGTGCGAGAGAATTGCTGGCCAAGTTCGAGTTAAAGCAATGGAGCTTTTCCAATTATCTGTTACCGTTTCATTAAGCTCTGTATATATTGGATATGACAAAATAAGCGATGCGTATCAGGAAGCAAATGAGCTGCTTAGCTATCGATTGCTGTTAGGCTCAGGCGACGTTATACTTCGGCGTACGATCGACCCTGTTACACGTCAATCGGGGCAGTCACTCGTGAAATGGCAGAAGAAAATTGTGCAAAGCCTCGCAATTGGTAATTTAGAGGAGGCCAAGGAGCATTTGGTGCAAATGCTTCGCTTAGTTCCCCAATATGCACATAATTCTGAAACCGTGTTAGGATTATTTGCTTATTTGTTAGGTGAAATTGACCATTTACTGCTAGAGTGGGGACAAAATGAGGCAGATAGTCAAGAAATCAGCTGGTATAAGGAACTGTATCAAATGAATTCTTTACAAGAGGTAAGACAGTGGTGTGAAATGACTGTGTTTCCAAAGGTTATAAAGGCATTAGAGGAAGCGAATTTTCCAAAGCAGTCGAAGATTGTTCAGCAAGCGATCTATTATATTCATGAAGAATTTACAAAGGATTTGTCCTTGCAGCAGCTAGCAGATCGATTTGGAGTAACTCCTTCACAAATGAGCAGATTTTTTAAAGAAGAAACCTCCATTACGTTTGGGGATTATTTAATTAAGGTACGTATGGAGCAGGCTCAAAAGTGGCTTATTTATACGGATATGCCAATCAAAGAAATTGCTGATCGTTTGCGTTATACGTCAGTAACGAATTTCAATAGAATTTTCAAACAATTTTCAAGCGAACCACCAGGACAGTATCGTAAAAACAATAGAGAAAATTCGTAGCCGATAATGAAAGGCTGTAACAAGACCCTATTGATAAGGCCCATATTGAGCGTATAAAAGATAACAATTCCGTGTATTTTGCGGGGTTGTTATCTTTTTATTCGGGAAATTATCTTTTTTCTGCTGTCTTGTATAAGAGATAATTGCCCTGCAATTTAAGTTGTGGAACTATTAGCTTATCGCTTAAAGAAAGAGAGGGGAACAATGAAACCATCAGAATCATTACAAGCGCTGCCAAGTGGAAAAATGAAAATGCTTACATCTATAAGAAAGCGTATGTGGAAGGATCGGTACTTGTTAATCATTGCTCTGCCAGGTATTTTGTATTTTCTCATTTACAAATACTTGCCCATGGGTGGATTAGTACTTGCCTTTATCGATTTTAATCCATTCAAGGGTATGCTCAGCAGCCCATGGGTTGGATTTACACATTTTGAAAAAATATTTGAAGATAAAGAAGTTATCAGTGTTCTATGGAATACACTAAGTATTTCATTCCTTCAAATCGTATTTGCATTTCCAGCGCCAATCATTGTTGCATTAATGTTAAATGAAGTTAAAAATGCGTTCTTTAAACGTACGATTCAATCTATAGTCTACTTGCCGCATTTCCTTTCATGGGTAGTTGTTGTAGGGATCAGTGTTATTTTCCTTAGAGGAGAAGGGTTAGTTAACCGTTTTATTGTTGATTCCTTTGGATGGAGTGCGATTCCATGGTTAACCGATCCGGCGTTCTTCAAGCCATTGATCATTGGACAGGTGATATGGAAGGAAGTTGGTTGGGGAACGATTATTTTTCTTGCAGCACTAGCAGGAGTAAATCCTCAATTATATGAAGCGGCTATTGTGGATGGTGCGAATCGCTGGAGACAAATATGGCATATTACACTGCCTGCTATTCGAGGCACGATCGTCATATTGTTAATTCTACGATTGGGAAGTGTTATGGATGTGGGCTTTGAACAAATATTTCTCATGCTGAATCCTTTTAATCGTAGTGTGGGCGAGGTTCTGGATACCTATGTCTACCTCAAAGGTATTGAGCAGTCAGATTATAGCTTTGCTACAGCAGTTGGATTATTTAAAGGCTTTGTCGGACTTTTACTTGTAGTTGGTGCGAACTTCTTAGCTAAACGATTCGGTGAGGATGGTGTCTATTAATGAAAACAATAAAATGGTACCTCTCTCCCTTTTCGATAGTTAACTATATTGCCTTATGCTTACTTTCACTTGCTATGCTATTTCCATTCATGTATGTAATAAGTGTTTCATTCTCATCCTATGAAGATTTTCTTCGAAGCGATTTTATGTTTTTTCCGAAAACCTGGATTCTAACATCCTATGAATTTATATTAAACTCCAAGCCTTTTATTAGGGCGGTCTGGGTAACTGTTAAATTAACAGTTATTGGAACATTCGTTAACTTATTATTTACGACTACGTTTGCTTATTCGCTATCAAGACCTATGATTGGGCGGCGCGTCATCATGCTTTTCGTAGTGTTTTCTTTACTTTTCACTGCAGGTATGATCCCAACCTATTTAGTCGTTCTAGAAACGGGGTTAATGAATTCGCTTTGGTCTTTAATTATCCCCGTTGCCATTAGTCCTTATAACTTGATCGTTATGCGTCAGTTTTTCTTGAGTATACCTTCTGAATTGAATGAAGCAGCAACAATCGATGGCGCCAATGATATTCAAGTATTTACAAAAATCATTTTGCCGCTGTCTAAGCCTTCACTTGCAGCTTTTGGTCTTTTTTATGCCGTTGCTCATTGGAATAACTATTTCACCGGGGTTCTGTATTTGAACAATCCAAAGGACTGGCCAATACAAGTTGTACTCCGCCAGATGATCATTATTAACGAGCCGAATACGACACTAGGCATTTTGTCAGAGCATGCACCGCCAGCGGAAACGATCCAAATGGCAGCCATTATCGTAGCAACATTGCCTATTTTGTTCGTCTATCCGTTTCTGCAAAAACATTTTGCCAAGGGGGTGATGTTAGGTTCAGTAAAAGGCTAACCGCCCAAAGCATGGAGTAGTAGGATAGAGATTCGACAACTAACTTAATGGGGTGAACGCAATGTCATTTAAAAAGAAGGCAACTTCTGCAGCAGCAATAATGATGTCCGTATGTATGCTGGCGGCATGCTCTAGTAACTCAAACAATGGACCAGCTAGTCCATCTCCATCAACGGCACCATCTAATACAACGGCTCAAGGAAATGCAACGGATACAAGCTCTAAAAAGTTCACAATTACTTCAATTGATTATCGTTATGCAGGAAATGTCCCGGCCGTTGACGGTAAAGGCATTAGTATGATTAACGAGAAATTTAATATCGACTTTCAGCCGCAAATCGTGGTTGTTACCGACTATCTTCAAAAGCTGAGCGCCGTTGTTGCTTCCAATGAGCTTCCCGATATTATTACACTAGAAAATCATCAAGATGCCAACTATGTAAAATGGGCGAAGCAAGGTGCGTTTTTACCGCTAGATGAGTACATGGATCAATATGAAAGCTTTAAAATGATTCCCGAGGATATTCGCAAGTCTGTAATGGTTGACGGGAAAATGTACGGTATTCCGCGTTACTCCGCGGAAAACTATTCCTTGACTCCAATGATCCGCAGAGACTGGCTGGATAATCTTAATTTGAAGATGCCTACTACTTACGAAGAGCTGAAGGAAGTTGCTCTTGCGTTTACATTCAACGATCCGGACCAAAACAGTAAAGACGATACGTATGGTCTGGCCATGTCAAGCAACATTAACCCGCCATATTCGATGGGCGCCTATTATGATTTCCTTGCTTGGTACCATAAGGATGAAGAAGGCAACTATGTACCAGGTATCATTACTGATGTCAGAAAAGAATTGCTAATGTGGATTGCTGACATTTATAATCAAGGTGCAGCTACTCCTGACTTTGCAGTATTGAACTGGGGTCAAACAAACAATGAATTCTACGGTTCAAAAGCGGGTATCTTTATCGGGACACCTCGCGGTATGAGTGATACAAATTCACAAGCATTGTCAGATATTGCACCTGGAGCTGTTCTTGAGCCGATTCCCCCATTCGCAGCGCCAGATGGCTCGCAAGGCTACACATCGGGCCCGGGCTTTTCAGGTATTACATTAATTAATGCAAAGCTTGCTAAGGAGCCAGAAAAATTGCAACGTATTTTTGAGTTCCTGGACTTCGGCCGACAATTCTATACAAGCGACCAAAAGAATTCTTCTAACGCAGATTTTGACTGGCTGCATGGCAATGAAGGTTCAGGCTTTACAATTGAGGATGGCCAATTGAAGCTTGAAAGCAGTGAGTTGGGCTTGAAGCCTCGCGACTACTACCCGGATTCCAATGGTTGGGCGCCTAGTGATGAGGCTAACGAATATTCAAGTACCTATAAAGTACCTATTTTGAAGGAAGCTGCTAAGAAGTTTGAAGAAATGCATGCAAGCACCCAGCATTACTTTAATCCAGTAAATGCAGTGTTCTCAGAAGTGAGACTTGCAAAGGAAGCTGAGCTTTGGAAATACATGTACGATGAGCAAACGAAAATGATTTATGGTCAACGCCCATTCTCAGACTGGGATAAGCTAGTTGAAGAGTGGAAGAGCAGGGGCGGAGCCGAAATGATTAAAGAAGTGAATGATGCGATTAAGGCGGCTGGCATTCAAGGATACATGAAGTAATTTGGATATTATGCAAATAGTAGGTGTTAGCCATGAAATTTTATGTTAGTGCAGATATGGAAGGGATTTCTGGCATTATGCTTCCGGATCAGCTATTACGCGGAGCACCGCTCTATGAAGAAGCGCGTCATTTACTAACCATGGAAGTGAATGCGGTTACTGAAGCGTTAGTAGAAGCCGGCGCAACTCAAATTATTGTCAAAGACGCACATGGAAGCGGCTTCAACTTCATTCCTGAGTTGTTGCATCCTGCAGCAGATTATGTAATGGGGGCAACTCGGGTTGAACAACGATTTCCAGGTCTTGATAGCAGCTTTGATGGCGCTTTCTTACTCGGATACCATGCAATGAATGGAACTCGAGAGGCCGTGAGGGATCATACCATGACATCGCAAGGATGGCAATCCATACAATTGAACGGTCGAATGATTGGTGAGATTGGATTGGATGCTCTGATATTTGGTCTATATGGAGTTCCCGTATGCTTAGTATCTGGTGACGATAAAACCTGTTCCGAAGCGGAAGATGAGTTGGGCGACATAGTTGTATATGCAACAAAAACAGCAACTGGCAGGCACTCCGCTATAATCAAGCCTCCTTTACGTTCTCGTCTAGAGCTGAAGGATGCGGTCAAGCAAGCAGTGCAGCATACTGCTTTCTGTAAGCCGTATTCATTACCTGGACCGTATGAATTGATGATGCGGTTTCTTCATACGGAACAGGCTGATGCTAGAAGATATGATAATGTGAATGCGCAACGAATGGATGGCTTGACAGCCGTGTACAGAAGTGAAAACTTAATCGATCTTTTGGCTGCAGCGTTTTAATAGGAGTACTGTAATTTATACATCGATTTATGAAAGTCATTGGAATGTTAATTCAGAATTAGAGGCTTGCTGATTGCAAGCCTCTTTTTTGAAAAGAACTCAAATGATATTGAGATTGAAGAGGCAGGCTATTAGCCAAAGCAAATGGTTTTGGAAAGGATGTTTTGCCGCTCACGGTATTATTAATGGGATGGGGGACAATGGGAATGAAGCAAAAAATACTCCCGATTAGCGGGACTTGGTTTGATTTTCATCATTGCAATCCTTATGAAGGAGATTATTGGAATCACGCTACAAACCAATTTACTGCCCAAGATTGGGATAGTAAAATGGAAGAGATGGCAGAGGCGGGGATGGATACCTTCATGCTGCTATCCGTTGCCCTTCATGGCAAAACCTTTTACCCTTCCGAAATTATTAAGTATCGCTGGAATTTAATATGCGAGGACCCGCTCGATGCTGTTTTAAAAGCAGGTGACAGGCTAAACGTTAACATTTACATCGGTCTTGGTTTTTTTACAACACCTGCATTTCATGATTTTATTGACGAAAATAATGCCGAGCGGTATCGCTTAGATATCATAAGAGAATTAGTGGAGCGTTACGGACATTATCGATCCTTTGCAGGCTGGTATTTGCCAGTAGAAGCTGGTATTAGAGGATATTATCCGGAAGGCTATATTCGTTATGTTAATAAAATGTCGGATCAATGCCGAAAAATAGGACCACAAACGGTCATCATTGCACCTTACGGCACACGAACGATCCACTTCGACGGGAGGTTTGTAGACGAAGTCAAGGCACTTGAAGTTGATTTCATTGCCTATCAAGATCAAGTTGGTGTAAATGCATCTCAACCAGAGGAATTGCACCACATTTACTCTCAATTAAGGGAAGCGCATGATCAAGCAGGCAAGCCATTATGGGCGGATCTGGAGACCTTTAAGTTTCAGGGGAAGGTATTGGTGCCGGCTCCATTCCAGCGAGTCCGCCAGCAAATTGAAGTATTATCTAATTATGTGGATAAAATTGTATGTTATCAATACCTTGGATTAATGAATAAGCCTGGAAGCTTAGCGTTTGCAGGACACGAAGACTCGACGAAATTATATCAGGATTATGCGGATTTTATAAAGGAAGCGAATCTCTGATAAGAGGCTTGCGATTATGAGAGGATATACTATCTGTCAATGGCAAGGGCAAGAGCAAGAGCAAGAGGAATGATCTTTTTCTTGGCACGCAGGCGCCCGCTGGTACCAGCGCCTAGAAGTCAAGACCACCCGCTGAGCGGGTGGTCTTGACTGGATATATAGAGTTGTTTCTTTGTATTATCACGTGCGTTTCAATATAAAGTTGAGGCCGTTCGAGCTTCCGGAGTTGTACCACATCAGGATATTGGCTCCTGGCGTGACTGAACTGGAGCTGATGTCCAGGAACAAACCGCTTCCAGCGTTAATCAGTATTTCGTGCCATTCTGGACGATCCACCAGCGCTGCGCTGCGGTATCGTTGCTTGCGTTCTGGGCTACCGGATTGCTCAGCACATTAACGCCGTTCTTGTATTCCATGACCTTTCCGGTGAGGGTATTGGTTATTTTATAAGAACCGTCGCTCTGACGCTACTGCCGATATATCGGACTTGATTCCTCTATCTTCTCAAAACTCTAGCAACACCCGCCGGGTGGGGCGGCCATGGTTGCGGGTGCTGTCGTATACGGCGGCGGTCATGCCGCTGGCGCCCACCTCCACCACCCAAAAACAGGTGCGGGTCCGCCCATTTACCACTGATCGCAAGGTGTGATAGCCAATGCCGTTCTTCACGCTTCTATGCCCGGTGTGCATATGTCCTTGAAGCACCACTACACGTTTATTGCAGTTTTCCAGTATGCTCCGCACCGCAGGAGCGTTTCGGATGACATGGGGGTCCTCGAAGTCATCCAGAAGGGCATGGACCATCACCACCACGATGTCCGGCTGTGCCGCCGCCAGATCGGCTACGAGCCAGCTCAGTTGGGATTGGGGCAGGTAGCAATTGTCCCATTCCCCGATTCCCGGCTGGTGGGGCATGCCTTCGGCGTCGAAGTTGCAGTCCAGCGCAATGAAGTGCACACCCTTGTGGTCAAAGGAATACCAGGTCTGTCCACCGGGCATCTCCCAAAGCGCAGCCAGTTCGTTGCCAGGCACTGAGTCTACATCGTGATTTCCCAGCAGATAATACATGGGGCCGCGAAACTGGCGCATGATCGGCATGATGGCGGTCAGCGCCTCCCGGCCCTTGTCCGGCTGACCGGGCCAGTCGATGAGGTCTCCCATGTGTACGCAAAAATCCACTGGCACACCGTTGAACGCGTCAATACATTGCCTCGCTTTGTCTAAGGTGTTTCGATAATAACGCCCTATCCGCATGGGGCGGTCTGCATAGTGCATGTCTGTCATCAGACCAAAACTGAAATGTTCCATCTCAATGCTCCTCCGGTCGTGCGTTTGTGATTGAGCCATGTGCAATGATAAAAACCAGCCCCGAAATCTCGGGGCTAGCTTCCGTCAATGGAAATTGTAGAGCAACCCGCTGGTATTGTTGTTCAGCCCAAGTGAGAACAGGTGTGAGGTATCGCCGATGCACACCAGCCTCGGGTTGATCCGTTGCTGATCATATTGCTCGAGAAGTACTGTGGATACAGAGGAGGGCGGCAGCCATACCGAACGCCAGAGTGCTGCCACCGGTATGTCCATAATCAACGACAACAATGCCAGCCCGACGCCATGGTGGCAGAATATCGCCACATCTTTGTCCACAAGCGGGGTATCGGTCGTCCAGCCCTTGTCGGTCACCTGGATGTGAGCCTGCCGCAACCATTCGAGCCAGCCGGTGCGCAATTCATGGAAACGGTTGGCGGTAAGTGGCTGAGGGAAAAGATCGCTATTCGCTGCGTGCTTTCCTTCCTCGCCCTCGGCCTGGCGCAGCTGATGCCCCGGCAGGTTCCAGATCACCACCGGGTCCGGCAGCACGCTTGAATCGGGGCTGGCTGTCAAATCACTCATCTCCCGCATCCATTCCAAGATTTGCACGGGTATCCCTGTTCTCTCGGCGGTATACCCGGCTGTGGCCTTGGCCCGCCCCATAGGTGACGAATAGATTTGCGCTAGAGGCAGACGCTCCATGCGCTGAGCCAGCGCCTGAGCTTCTCTTTTGCCCAGGTCTGTCAGGTTGTCATTCTCGTAGTCCGGGTCGCCGTGTCGAATAATATGCAGCCTCATTTTCCGTTGTCCAATAAGGCTTGAGCTTCTTTTTGTGCCCGCTGCAGCGTAGCAGTGATGTCGGCATTGTTCAGATAGCTCTCATCCAGTGCCAATTTGAAGGTGTTGGACACATCGCCGAAATTCTGCCGGATCATGTAAGGGCTCTGCAGGATCGGAAGGAGCTCTACTGTCGTGGCATACTGTGGCTTCTCGGCGAACATGGCCTTAATCTCGGGCAAGTCGTAGGAAGAGTGACGCACTGCGAAGTACCCGGTAGCAATCATCCACTCAGCGGAAACTTCCGGGCTGGTCATGTATTTCACAAATTCCCAGCTGGCGTCGATCTTCTCCTGAGGGTGCTCGTCGATGATAATAAAGCCGCCGCCGCCCAAGAGGGAAACAGGGTCTTTGCCATCGCCTGCGGGAAGAGGGGCGATACCCCAGTCGAAAGTAGCGGTCTTGGACACATTGCCCAAAGAGCCACTGGAGTTTGTCATAATAGCAGTGGTCTCGGCCAAGAAGTTCTCCGCCGCGCCGCCGTAGCTGGTGTTGTCCTCTGCCAAGCCAGCGTCCATTAAACCTTTAAAAAAGTTGACGGTCTCGATGAGTTTGGGATTGTCGAGGGACATGGTGTCCATATCCGCATGGATGGCGCCGCCATTGGAGAGCGCCAAGGCCTCGGTCATCCACACGTCGCCCATAAACTCAAGCGGTACAAGTTTGGCATCATAAGCCTTGAGGGCTTCGGTAACCGTTTTCAATTCGCTCCAGGTTGCTGGAGGATTCTGAGGGTCCAGACCGGCGGCCGCCAGTATATCTTTATTATAATAAAGAATGGTGCCGCTGTGCTGGAAAGGCATACCGTACAGCAAATTGTCAGGGTAGCTGAACAGCGTGAAGAAGCCCGGTACATAGTCGTCTAGGAAACCAGCGGGTTCCTTGGCGATCAAGGTGTTCATATCCACCAGTGCGTCAATGCTGAGCAAGTTGGAGAGGTTGTAGCCGCTGAGGACCACGTTAGGGGCATTGCCGCCCGAGATGGCCGTCAGAGTCTTTTGCAGCGTTTCATCGTAGTTGCCAGTGAAGGTCGCGGTCACGTGGATGCCTTTGTTCGCCGCATTGAATTTTTCCACAATCTTCTCCATAGCAACAGCCAAGGGACCCGAGGTCTGGGTTGGAAAATAATAGACCAGCTCAACCACCTCGCCCTTACTGGCTGGTGCGGAGGCATTGGCGGTTGGTTTGGCTGACGTCTGGGAGTCCGGTGGAGTAGACGAGTTGCCACTGCAACCGGCCAGAAAAACGAGAATCAGGGATAACGCAGTACCTAGCAGTGCAAACCATTTTTTGTTCTTCATAGATCATTTCCTCCGTTCAATATATTATTACACACGAAATTCGCGTATAATATAACGTTACAGGCATTGCTGGTCCAAGGTCAGGAACGTGGCCGGCTATTTAATGCCTGAGGTGACGAAGCTGGCCACCAGTTGACGCTGGAAAAACACCAAGGCGATCAAGAGCGGTAAAATGACCAATATGGCCGCCGCCATTGTCAGCCCCCATTCGGAAGCGCTTTCTGCCTGAGTGCCAAAGTAGGCCATGCCCACGGCAAGGGTGCGCTTTTGCACGGATTCGGTGATGACCATGGGCCAGAAATAGGAGTCCCATTGATACACCAAGGATGTAATTGAAAATGCGATTATACGTGATTTTATCATCGGAATGCCAATTACCATCATGTATCTAAAATCACCACAGCCGTCGATGCGGGCACTGTCTTTCAGTGCGGTGGGGATCTCCATAAATGCCCCGCGGAATATGATGATAGATATAGCCGAGGCAAAGCTGGGAAGGGCGATGCCTAGCAGGGTGTTGTACAGGTTAAGCCCGTTGATGATGAGGTAGTTGGGCAACAGCAGGCTTTCTGGGGAAACCAGCAGCCGCGCCAGTACAAACAGGTAGAAGAAGCTCTGGAACTTGAACTTAAAGTTGGAGAAAGCGAAAGCAGCCGGAATGCTGATACAAAGCTGGGCGACTAAAACTCCCACTGCTACGATGATGGTGTTTTTGTAAAAAACATCCCAAGGTGCGCGGCGCAACACTTCTTTCATATTCTCCACGAACATAAACTCCGTTGGGATGATGGCCATTGGATGCTTCAGTATGTCCACCTGGTCCTTCATGCTTGTGATGAAAATCCATGCCAAGGGGAACAGGAACACAATACTGGCAAGCAGAATAATGGCGTTAAAAACCAACTTGGACGTTATTCTTTTGCGTCTGGCAGCCATGCCGCTTTTGTCTCGGATATACCCTCTTGCTTCAGCGCTCATATTCTACCCTCCGCTCGCCAAGTCGTAGATAAACAATTGTGAAGATAAATAATACCGCTAGGAATAACGTGCTCATTGCACTGCCGTAACCAATTTGCCGGTTGATAATGCCTTCCTGATAGATGTAATACATCAGTACATTGGACGAATGGCCCGGGCCGCCCTGGGTCATGATGGCGACGAGATCCATGGATTGGAAGCTGCTGGTGACGGATAGAAGACAAACCACAAACAGAGTGGGCATCAGCATGGGCAGCGTGAGCTTGAAATAGCGCTTGATATGGCTGTTTGTTTCCAGCGCCGCGGCCTCATAATAGTCCTGAGAGATATTCTGCATCCCCGCCAAAATCAGTAAAAAGCTGAATCCCAGAGATTTCCATACCGAGACGACGATGAGTGCCAGCAAGGCGTAGTCGTAGCTATTCAACCACTGAATACGTTGGTCCAGCAGCAGGTTAATGGCGCCGCGGGAAGGGTTATACATGTAGATCCACACCATTGCGGCCACTGCGATGGGTAACACGAAGGGGTAAAAAGCGGACATCCGGAATAGTGTGCGGAATTTAACGATTTTGCTGTTGGCTATCGCGGCAAACAGCAACCCCAGCACCACGGTGAGAATGACTTGGGCAAAGCCGTAAATGGCCGTGTTCCCAACAATGCGCCAGAAGTGCCGATCCCCGTTGATGGCCTCATAGTTTCCAAGACCGATAAATTGCATTTGGGTAAAGCTGACGTTAGTATCCATAAAGGATAGATATACGGTTCGCAGCATAGGGTAAACACTGAACACCCCAAAGATGATCACCATGGGCAAAATATAAAGATACGGTTTAACCGATCTAATGGCCAAGGATCCTCTACTCAATAGCTTCCCTCCGTTCCAAATCGAATAATATGAAAATTAATTCAAAAAAGTAATAAAATGTAATATCGAAGACATGGCGAATGGAACCGCTTCCACTCGCAGTCTAGATTGTTAATGATTCAGTTGGAAAAACTAAGGACAGGATTGACGTATAATAAGTTCTGGCTTGACGATATAATGCTTCTCTGGGCTAGGGTCGAAACCATCTTTGATTATGGAAACGAT
Source organism: Paenibacillus sp. GXUN7292 (assembly GCF_050864975.1). Lineage (NCBI taxonomy): Bacteria > Bacillati > Bacillota > Bacilli > Caryophanales > Paenibacillaceae > Paenibacillus > Paenibacillus sp. GXUN7292. Next base: position 31,181 of record NZ_JBOZWO010000027.1, read on the forward strand.
TCTTTCACTCGCCACTTTTGCGTGCTTATCTATAAAGGTACGCACCGTGGTAAGGTGCGGAGAAAACCACTGGGCCATGGGAATGTCGTGGCTGCCCATCACCGATATCTGGCCTGGCACCGAGATTCCGTTGTCCTGTAACGCACTGATGACCCCCAGGGCCATGGTATCGTTGTAGGCAAATATGGCGTCGTATTGGCGCATCCGATCCAGATTGGCCACAACGGTGTCGTAGCTCGATTTGAAATCAAACTGGGTGAAATAGATGTCTTCTTCCAAGATTCGCATATCTTTTTCCGCCAAAGCATCCATCAAGCCCTGCGTGGTTATATCGCCGGACTGGTGATTTCGGTTGCGAATATACGCAATACGCTTGAATTTTCGCTTTGCGAAGTGTTCGCCCACCAGATATCCCATCGTATAGTTGTCGAAAGAGACGCTGGGAATGAATTGCATCTTCTCGTTGCATCTCGTCATGGAGAACAAATGGATGGAAAGGCCCTTTAGATACTCGATCACAGCGTCATTCTCGATTCTGCGGAATAGGACCAGTCCCGCCAGCTGCCGCTTTTTGATGACCCTGTCCAAAGCGTCTACATCTTCGGTTAAAGTCACGTCGTTCAGGAAAATGGGGTCGAAATCATGCTTGGACAGTTCAGCCTGAATATAGCTGAATTGAAGAGCGCGAAAATCGTCTTCCATGAAGCTGTTAAAATAAGTGTGCATCAATAATCCAATGGAATTGGACGTTTGTGTCCGCAGGTTCCTGGCATTCTCATTGAATTCGAAATTGTGTTTTTTGGCGAGTTCAATTATTTCTTGCTTTCGGCGCTCCGATATTTGATCGGACCCGTTAAGGGCGCGCGATATGGTGGATTGTGAAACGCCAATGAGCTTGGCTAATTCCTTTGATGTCATCCGCATTTCGCTATTGTTACATCTCCTTTGTCACATGCATCTTCTCCGCCAGTGCACTTGATGGAAAAGCCTGCTACATTTACGCATTCGTATGAGTAAACACATTTGCTTGCGAGTTACGCATTCGTATGCGTTAATTATTTTTATCATACGCTGGGTTTTCTTGTCAAGCGTTTTGTGTAAAATCGTGTTGTGCAACTAACTCTTTTAAAGATAAAATTGGCCTACAAAGGCGGACGCTGCCGCTTCTCCATTCCCAATCTTACTCTCCGAGCCCTATCTTATTGCTTTTTCATAGTTGTCCACAATTAATCGACACCCTTCTGTGAGGCGCTAGAACATATGCTTATTGGCTCCCCTTGTAGCGGAAAAAGTTTTTGTGGAACGAGCACTCGCGCGTTAAACTAACTGCATTTCCTGTACTTAGTTTTAAGAAATTTGGCTTTTTTGTGATTCTAAGGGGAAAAACTGCACTTAGTTTGGCGCGTTTCGCAATATATAGGGGAATTCCTTGAAACTAGATGCATGAAATCCATGTAGAACCGTTTATTCGATAAAAAAGCAGAATCTAGATGTATAAAATGTACTTAGCTACCGCGAGCTGGACGAGATGGATGTAGACTGGGTCGATTCTTCCTTGTATGCATTATTGACAAGCTCATATTTGCAGAGTTCGAGATATTCTCTGATGAGCTTTTTTTTTGTTGTGGATTATCAACAGGATGGGGTTTGTAAAGGTTGTAATAAACTTCATACTTACCGTTCTATACCAATTTGGATACGCTTACAAGTAAAGAGTTTGAAAAATATGTTAAAAGAACTTTTGAAATCATCTAATCAGGAGGTATTTTTAATGGGGAAAAAAATGAATGCCAAGAGTAGGCTTAGTAAGCTAAATTCAACAGTATTAGCTGTGGTTTTATGCGTAACAGTGTTATTTTCAAACGTTATGCCAGTAAATGCATTTGTGCCGCCAACAGATGATAGTATTCCTACATTGTTAAAAGAAGGATTTTCTGACTATGCAGACAAGTACGAAATTTATCCTGTCCCGCATTCTACTACATACTTAGGGGAGGAACGTTTTACTCTAGGAAATGGAGTGAATCTGGTCTTTGAAGACGGTGAAAATGGTATTGATGTGTATACCAAAAACTTTCTAAAAGAGATTCTGGATAAATATAATGTAGCCTACACGGAAAGTGACCAGATTGATAATAATAAAACAAATATTTTAGTAGGAATATCAGGTTCAGGTGACATTGTTGACAGCTACGTTAATAGCGCTATTACTATGAATAATGGTCCTGATTTATTTGATAAAATTGACTCCTATATGTTAGATGCCCAGGAAGATGTTATTACTATTTTAGGGAAAGACACAGATAGCGTTTACTATGGCATTGCCACTCTGCAGATGATGTTTTCCTCATTCGCAGGACTGTATTTCCTGCCAGTACATATTGAAGATTGGGCTGAAATGAAGTACCGCGGTATTGTAGAAGGGTTTTACGGCGCTTGGGAGCATGAAGGGCGTGCCAGCTTAATGCGCAGCTCCCGAGATGTAAAAATGAACAGTTTTGTATATGCCGCAAAAGGGGATGAATACCATAGGTCAAAATGGGCAGAACCATACCCCGGGAATCAAATAAACCAGATAAAAGAGCTTGTGGAAGTAGGGAAAGAAACAAAGGTTAAATTTGTTTGGTCTGTGCATCTGGAGTCCTTTTTTAGAGGAATAACGATAGACACACATCCGCAAGAGTATGAGAAACGTTATAATCTATTAACTGCAAAGTTTGATCAGCTCTATGATGCTGGTGTTCGGCGTATCGATGTACTAAACGATGATTTCGGGTCTGGCAGTAACGAAGATGTTGTAGCGCTGCTAAATCGCCTAATGACAGACTACGTTGATCAAAGAGAAGGTTTAGAACCGATTGTTTATTGTCCACAGGGATACAACGTTAATTGGTCAGGGAATGGAAAAGAGCTTGAAGCTTTAAGCAAGCTTGATAAACGTATTATGATTTACTGGACGGGCCAGGATGTGAATAGTCCTATTGCCCAAAGCAGCATTGATTATCTTATTAATAAAACGGGCCTGGAACCTATGTTTTGGATCAACTATCCAGTAAATGAGCATGCAAAATCAGGAATTTACCTGGGAGAGATCAGCCACTATGTCCGTGATGGTGTAAATGGACTTGGAGGTGCTGTATCTAACCCGTCTCAATTTACAGAAACAAATAAAGTAGGATTATTCCAGCTGGCTAGCTTGTTTTGGAATAACCAAAACTATAGCGAGTATGCCGTAACGCTTTGGGAAGACAGCTTTAAATATCTGCAGCCAGAAGTATATGAGTCTTATCTGACGATCGGAAGAAATGTTGCTAACGCACCTAATTCTTCTCGTGTAGCAGGTTTTCCAGAAAGTGAATATATAAAAGACAGTCTAGAGAAAGTGTTAGCCTATGCAACCTCCGGTAAGCCTATATCGCAGGATGAACAAACCTTGGAATTACTAAGGGAATTTGATAACATACTATTCGCTGTTGAAGATTTTCGGAAAAATGGCAATAACCTTCTCTTGATCGAAGAGCTGGATCCGTGGCTTAGATCATTAAAGGATGTTGCGACTGCTGGCAAGGAAGCTATCCAAGCAGTTATAGCACTGGAACAGAAGGATGTGGACACGGCTTGGCGAAGTCTATCGACTGCCAGCAGAGCCCTTTCAACTTGGGACAGTTATACGACCTTTCCTAATGAGACGCGTGCTAAAGCAGGTACTAAAAGGCTGCAGCCTTTTGCTGCAGGGTTAATTCCCTTTGTAACCAATAAACTTACTCCTCTCCTTAATCCTGACAGCACGGAGTTTCTCGCTTCTTTTTATGGGGTAATGGGTGGACAACAAGTAAGTGACTCTAGTAATACAGCCAAAATATTTGATGGCAATTTAAGCACCTATGCTAGTTTCCAAACTGTACAGAAAAAAGATGACTATTTCGGAATAGACATTGGAAGGGCTATATCCGTCAATAGTATCTCCATTTTACAAGGAAAAAATGATACAGATCACGATTATTTTCATAAGGCTGCATTAGAATACTCCACTGATGGTGACAAGTGGAGCACCTTAGTGCCGCTTGTGGATTCACGCAGCATCGAAATGAAGGAGCTTAACATTAAGGCTCGGTATATACGAGTTCGGCTTGTTGAAACTGGAACCCCGGGAAAACCGGATTATTGGACCTTTATCCGTGAATTTAAGATTAATGGAAACGCTTCCCCGTTTGGTGTATTCACTAATGTAGATGAATTAAGAGATAGTGCCATTGCAGTAGATGGTACTGACTATACGCTTACTGCAGCATCAGATAAAATAACCTTGCCTGCTAAAGGATATGTGGGAATTAGCTTGTCAGAGATTGTGGGAGTTCATGCTATTTCAGTAAATCCTGCGTTACCAAATGGAATTATGCTGGAATATTCCTTAAATAAAGCCCAGTGGGAAGATGCCTCTGCTTTATCTGGAAATACTGCCCTGCGTTATGTCAGGCTATATAATACCAGTGATGAGCCCATAACCTTTGATTTTGATCGTTTATCTGTTTCTTTAACCAGAGTAGACATGAAACCTAAGGTTATTGAAACCAATTTAAAGAATGCTTTAAAGGAAGGCAGCTGGGAAAATCTTTTTGACGGAAAGGAAAACACTTTTGCCTGGACCAATGAGGCTCAAGCAATGGGACAATACATCACGGTAGACCTTGGTGTGCTAACAAAAGTATATGATGTAGCCCTTTTAACGGATGATGGAAATCCACAAGTTTATAATGGAACCCTTTCTATATCAGAAAATAAAAGTGATTGGACGACAATTGCCACTGTTAATGATGGTGGAGGTGATAGTCGTTTAGACCCTCCGTATCGTTATGTGGAGGGGAATGGCAATGGAATGATGACCAGATACATTAAATTGGAGATTACCAAAAATAATGGCTATTACTTAAAGCTTCATGAATTAGAAATAAACAAAAAGGCAGAAGAAGAAGAAACAATCAGTGCTTTTTCTGGAATACCCATGGGTCAATTTGAGAATATGGTAGATGGAAATTTATCCACCATGTTTGCTCCTGGCCTTATAGATATTGAAGATGGTTATTTTGAATATATACTCTCCGACAATGTGAACGTAGATAGTATTAATATTTTACAAGATCCTAATAGCATTTCTAAAGCTGTCGTTAAAGCACAGTCCTTAGATGGTAATTGGACCAATCTTGGGATACTTGATAAAAGCGCCACTATGTTTGACACCAGCCATTTGAATGGCATACAAAAGCTGCGTCTGGAATGGGGTAAGAATACGACACCTGCCATTGCAGAAATTTTCTTTTCTACTTCAGGAGAAAATGGAGTGGATCCAGATGACGAGATTTCAATCGTTTATCCTAGTATCTTTAGCGTACCGCCCATTGAAGATGTAACTGTTAATAATGGTACCCCATGGGAAATGGTAGGACTGCCAGAAAAGGTGAGCGTAACACTTAGTAATGGGAAGACAGCTCTGCTGCCTGTAAACTGGAGTGCTAGTAAATACGATTCTTTAACTAAAGGAGAGTATACAGCAACTGGAAGATTGTTGCTTCCTTCGAACATAACAAACCCAGCTCAAATAACACTGACTGCTAAAGTAACCGTTAAAGCTGGAATGGGAGAAACAAAAGAAGGAAACCTTGCTCTTAACCAGCCTGTAGAAGTTTCAGGTTTAGAGATAGCGGGATCTTGGTCAGGTGAAAACATAGTAGATGGGAATTTAGATACCCGTTGGAGCGCCAATAAGATGAAAGAGAAGGATGATCTAAATCCGGCTAATCAAATATCTGGAGCTAACTGGGTTGTTATTGATTTAGGCGAAGGTAATAATACAATTGAAAGTTTAGATATTTATTACCATGCTAAAGCTAGCGGTACAAAATATGAAATTCAAGTTTCAGATGACAAGAGTACGTGGACAAAGGCAGCAGAAGTAAATAAGGAGCCTACTGACGTTCAAAATGAACAGCACACTATACCAGTCGATTCGAATGGGGAAGGCAGATATGTACGCATATACTATAAAGAGATGAATATTAATGCAAAAGCTGCTAATGGTATTAGTATTAAAGAGATTGTGGTAAATGGCAAGAAGACGTTTGGTACATCATCTGAACCAGAAAACCTTGCATTGCAGCGACCAACTTATGTATCGGGTACAGAGACTCAGAATTTCCCGGGCTCTAACGCAGTAGATGGGACAAATAGCCGCTGGAGCAGTAATCTTATGAAAGAGAAGAAAGATCAGCCAGTAGGTCAAGAACAAAATCCGGCCTGGATTATTGTAGACTTAGGTGATGATGTAGATAAGATTAGCTCAGTTTCGGCAAAATATTACAACCTCGTTTACGGTACAGCATATGTTATGCAGTTATCTGATAGCAAGGAAAGTGATGCTAGCTGGGAGACAATTCACACCATTAGCAAGCCACATGGGGATGCCGGTAATCCTACTGATGTAATTACTTTTGATCAGCCGATTGCGGGAAAACGTTTTATTAGATTATACTTCACCCAAATGAATGTGGCTGCAGCAGGTCACGCTATCGGGTTAGAGGAATTAGTAGTAACAGGCATCCGTAAAGTAGATGAGGATCCAAATGTTATTAAGGTAGAACAACAAACTGCTTTCGGTATTTTAGGGACGGAATTTAACAATCTCACCTTGCCTAAAAGAACAGTAGTAGAGTTAGCAGATGGCAGTTCATTAAGCCTGCCAGTGGTTTGGAATAGCGAAGGGTATGATGCTAATGTTAAAGAACAAAATTTAGCTGGAATATTATCCTTGCCTGACAACGTCTCAAATACAAATGATATTAAAGCTACTGTTCGTTTAATCTTGGAAGATACACCGCAAATCACTTCTGCCGTTGCCAAAGGAATCACGGTTGCTTTCGGTACAGATTTTGATGAACTGCCGCTGCCTGGCAAGGTTGTTACTGAACTAGATAATGGATACAGCGTACTGTCTAGCGTTAATTGGATGGAAGGTAATTATGATTCAGAGCTTGAGGGAGATCAAACCCTTGATGGAACGTTGATTATCCCTGAAGATGTTGCAAATACACAAAATATTAAAGCTAAAATTACTATTACTATTCTACCTGCTATAGTAGAAACTTCTGACCTCGAGATGGAAATACAAGAGATAGAAGAAAAGATTACAAATGGTGAACTGGTCGAAGCAAACTATACAGCAGCAAGCTGGAGTGCTTTACAAACTGCACTTGAAAAGGCTAAAGAATTACTTCAAGGTGAGCCTACACAGGCAGAAGTGCGAGATATTTTATTAAATCTTAAAAATGCACGGAGTGGACTACGAATAGACGACAAGGAAGAAGATGGAGGAACTAGTGGAGGTCCAATTATTACAGGCCCCAATAAACCAGCCATAACGATCGATCAAAACGGCACTAAATTAGATGTGGATAAAATTGATAAAACAAAGCCTTCTGTTGTGCTTGAGGTTACTCCAAACCAATATGGCATCGTATATGTCAATATAGCCGCCAGCATTTTAACCGATATTGAGAGTGAAAACTCTAATTTAGTTTTTGAGGTTAAAGCCCCATATGGCAGTTATCAGGTGCCTGTAAATCTTGCATCCTTGGTTTCAGAGTTTGACAGCATAATTGCCGAAAACCATTTAAAAGCTGAGGATATAGACTTTTCCATAACGATAACTGATAAATCAAGTGATAAGGAAATTCAAAAAATACTAAAAGATGCATGGCCAAATGGTAAGGTTATGGGTGCCGTATTAGACTTTTCTATCGATATAATTAATAGAGAAACAGGGAAGTCTGTGGGTAAAGCAGATTCATTTGCAAAAGATATTAAAAGGGTAATCTCAATGCCGGAAGGTATGAGAAACATGCCAGAAACATGGGGAGCTTTTTATTACAATGAAGCGCTTAAAGCATTAGAATTTGTTCCAGCCAAAGCCACTAAGATCGATAATGCGTGGTATGTAACGATTAGTTCAAACACCAACAGCATGTATATAGTAGTTGAAAATAACATTAAATTTGCAGATGTAAATGCAGACTATTGGGGAAGGGCTGCTATCGAAAAGGCAGCAGCTAAAGGACTTGTTAAGGGTGTCGGAAATGGATTGTATCAGCCTGATAAAAAAGTTACCAGGGCTCTGTTCGTGCAAATGATTGTCAATGCAATAAAGCTGCCAGCGATACAAGAGGATACAAAAATGTATACTGATGTAACGCAAGATGAATGGCATTACAATGCCATTATGAAGGCAAAGTCTGCAGGGCTATTGGCATATTTTCAGTCCAGGAGCTTTATGCCGAATGCTCCTATTACTCGAGAGGAGATGGCAAGTATTTTAGCAGAGGTTTTAAGATATGAAAAGATTGCTATTACAAAGGATCATATTGATTTAGGCAATAAGTTTAGTGATTATGATCAGATAAATACAAACTTACAAACAGATATTGAGTTAATTTATAAAATGAAGATTATGCAAGGTACGTCCGCAACAACTTTTGCTCCTAAAGGTGCAGCTACAAGAGGACAGGCGGCAACTGTACAAATGAATTTACTCAAAGCATTAGATATGATTGATTAGTAATATAGATGGCAGGGAGCGGGCTGGTTCGCTCCCTTTTTTTTATATTTTAAGTTAGTTGTGGTGCTTTTTTGGGCCAAACAAAATAGGCGATGGTAATTAAAAGATCGATGCCCAATATTCTTGACCACCAACGTATTGTACTCGCAAGAGCCTCGGTTCTTTCTGGATCCTGAACGATGTAAATGAGTCCGAACAGACAGCCTATACCAATTGCGTAGGCAAGAGCATGTTTAAGCCAGCTTTTTAAATAATGTCGTGCATAGTCATAGCCATAGCGTTTAATCGGTTTATCACCCTGCTTGAGGATGTAAAAGCGGAATCGTTTATCTGCCCAAACAATTATGCTTTTGCCGAAAGCGATGGATACACCGATATACACGGCAGAAATCGCATGCGCGGATGTTGCAGTAGCACCGCGATACAGGTCGAGCCCTGTAATGATAAGCAAGATTAAATCAATGACCGGAGTTAGCGCAAGCAGAAGGAAGCCTAATCGTTCCTTTCGCAGCAGGTACCTTGCTATTAACCCTGTAATAATGATAACCCAGAAAGCAACCTCGCATGCAACAATCATCCAAGCAACAAAATTCATAAAGCCCCCCTTAATAATACGAGTGTATTATTTAAATTGAGAAAAGTATATCATCCGTACAGAAATAATACAAGTGTATTATTTCGTTGTTTGTAAAGGGAACCTTTGCTACAATGAAGACATGACAAAAATAGTAGATCATGATCAAAGAAGATTACTGATTGCCGAGGCTGCTTTACGTGTCATAAGACAGATGGGCATGAAAGGAGCGACTGTAAGAAATATTGCCCAGGAGACGGGATTGTCGCTTGGTGCTTTGCGCCATTATTTCTCGACTCAGGATGAGCTGATTGACTTCTCGATGAGGTTGGTGAAAGAGCGGGCCACAGCCCGTATTAATGAACTGATCGACTTAGACATGCCACTTTTTCAAAAGGTGCTGCGGATATTGCTGGAGCTTTTGCCAACAGATGATAACAAGCTGGCAGAAATGGAGGTTTGGTTTGCATACACCGCTCACTATAGAAGCGGCGGAACTGCATTTGACGCGCAGCACGATGGTATACTGGATCTAGTGGAGCGTATGCTTCGCAGCATGAAAGAGTCAGGAATACTGCGGCCTGAACTTGACTGTGCACTGGAGATCGAACGGTTATATGCTTTGATTGATGGCATAGCACTGCATGCATTTCTAGATACGAAGCGGGTAAATTATGAACAAATCACAAATTTGGTTACCTATCATATGAAATCTATTTGTACGGAGGAATCTTTTTCTTAATTGAAAATGGCATCTGTAACGGAACTTAAACACGCTATTGTACGGAAATCAGCTTATTCTAAAATCTAAAGGAACTGAGAAACTTTATTTACTCAAAATCACTACCTAAACGGGGAAAAATCACCTATAGCGCTCCACAGTTCCGTTACAGTTTTAAAACACCTTTTTATTGCTAAATAGAGCCTTTCAGTTCCGTTACAATTCTAAACAGATGATATTACGACTTTTGCTCGGTTATTTAACTATTGACAAAATGCTTATCATGAACGCCGTGAAGATATTTGCAATTCGATAATCGCAGGTCTGCGGCTATGTCTCGACATACCAGAAATATAATAAAAAAGAGACTGCCACGCGCATGGCAGTCTCTTTTCTGATGTATCCCATACTAAATTATTTTTGCTCAAAAAAGGTTAGCCGCTTTTTTTGCAAGTGCGGCTACCTCGAGCCACTCCAATGTTTTGCAGTATTCAATCTTAATCTCTCCATCCATCATTTCTAGGTCATCGTCTAAATAATCTACCACGCTTATATCATGAAACCAATCCCCCGGTTCTGCTTCCGGCTGGCTGACATTTTTCCAGACATGTTCAAGCTTTGGGCTGTAAATTCTCCTCGCTCCCTTGCGAAGCTGGCACGATTTTAACCTTAACGGATAAGCAATTCCCGGTACACCTTCATTTACATCATTAAATAAATGCGGCCAATAATCTTTCCTTGATCCGGTATGCGGATGACATTTGGCCCAATCCAGCGCCTGTCTATGAAAATCCGTATTTTTAAATAAAACGGCATATAGCCTTTTTCCAAGTGAAATTCGCTCATGGAGCGACTGGAATTGTTGAAGAGTCTGTCCCTTTACATGGGTACCTTCCGAAGGAAATAAAATTTGATTAAATGGCAGCCAATTCTGTAAATGAAACTCGATTTTGTTGAATACTTCTTTTTGATAATGGGGATTTTGAACAACCCTCTGTTCCAGATAGCTTTGTTCATTAATGATTGACGCTATACATAGAATATACGTATCTCGATCGCTCCAAAAATAGTCCCAAATCGTTTCCAAAAACATAGAAATATTTAGTTGAGGAAATAGATAAAACATCGGTCTATTCTGCTTTAAACTCTCCTCGTAAAGTAGAAATTGCGGGTATATATCTTGAAAAATCAGCCAGTTGCCGCGTTCCAAAAAATGAAAAAATGATTCCTGCTCCTTGCGTGAGAGCAGCTTGCCCAGAAACTCTCCCTTGAGATCGGTCATGTTCCATCCGCCGTTCCGTGATACCATATGGCCTAAAAATGCCCAGTGGATTTCAGGGTGCCGCAAATAAAACTCGAGATAGGCTTTTGTTCGGGTTACATTATTTAGGTTGTGCTCCTGGGTCATCTGCCTAATTTGATTCAAAAGCTCCTTTTCTAGAAAAGTTAGCTTATTCAAGACGGAAGGGGAGTGGTTCATTTTTTTCTTTAATTGCTTGCGAATCGTTTCAAGCGGTGTTATTTGGCGTTTTCTTGTAAAAAAGATAGCAGCTCCCTCCCTTATGAAGACGGATGTCTATATGATTATTTTATGGAGGGCATTAGAAATTGATGACGAGGAAAAACAAAAAAACCGCGAAAAACCTTGATTTTAAAAGGCTTCCCGCGGGTTTTTAGACTCTTCTTCATTACAAAAGGAGAATCATTTTATACAGATTAAGTCGTCCTGTTACACGTTGGAGACCTTACTTATTGTGCCCGTAAAGTTGACCACATGCTGCATCAATATCCGTTCCGAATTGAGTTCGCACAGTGACTTTGACTCCATTTGACTTCAAAATATGGGTAAACCTTTGAACCTGTTCTTTGTCAGATTGACGAAAATTATTTGGTGTCACGTCGGTTGAATTGTAAGGAATCAAATTGACATGATATAAATGTTCCCAAGGACCTCGGTTCTTTAATAAAGCAACAATAGCTTCTGCGTGCTCATTTGAATCGTTCTCTCCTCGAAGTAATATATACGCAATGTATACCTTCCTGCCTGTATCACGAATATGATGATCAAGCTTATTCAATACATCATTGATCGGAAATCGATTATTTATAGGCATTAGTTCACTCCGTTGTTCGTCGAAAGGAGAATGAAGTGAAAAGGTAAGATTCACTTGTGGAAATTCCTTTGTTAACCGATCGATTCCTGGCAAAATTCCAATGGTTGAAACTGTAATTCTCCGATGCCCCAAGCCAAAGGTTTGCGAATCAGTTAGAAGCTTAAGCGAATCAAATATATAAGGACTGGCTAAAGCTTCCCCCATACCCATAAATGAAACACTGTCTAAAGCCTGACCATTTAAATGAAAATATAACAGTTGATCAGTAATTTCATCTGCTGTTAAATTTCGTTTCAGTCCGATTGTTCCAGTGGCACAGAATCGGCAACCGTATCCACATCCACATTGGCTGGATATGCAGTATGATTTCCAGCCGCGCTCATAGCTTAGTTGAACGGCTTCCACATGTTCGTTGCCTTCAATGGAAAAAAGCACTTTATTGACTTGACTGGAAGTCTTTTGCATAACAGGTGTTAAGTTTAAAACATGTTCGCCAAGATTTTGTATTAATTCGTTCCTTATACCTTTAGGGAGCATTGTCATTCGGTCATATTCACCAATTCTTTGCTTGAAGATCGCATCTGCAATTTGTTGGAACCGATATGCCGGTTGTTTCATATCTGACAATAAGTGTTTAATTTTTTCGTACTTCGAAATTGATTTCATATTTTTTCTCCTCTTGAGCCGGAGAAAATGCCATTAGCACCTTTATTGGTGTTTCAAGCATGTGCATTAACCATAACCAAGATAGATTAATAATCACGAAGCTTGTAGCTTGAGTCGCTACGTGCATCTATCGATAGATGGATAAAGCCCCGGCATCCGTTTAATTTGATCGTGAACCGTACCAACGGACAATGAACGATTCACATAAACATTTACAACTTCAAACATTTATTTCAACCTCCTGATATAAAATAATCTTTGTCTATTCATTAAAATAAAAAAGAGCTGCAAGAAAGTTACCTTTCTTGTAGCCCAAATAAACAATGTTTAAATCTAACCCAAATAATGGGGGAGATAAAATGTTTTTTATTCGAGTGAAAAGAATAAGTAACTTTCTTGCTCTACAAAGAATAAAACAATTTTTGTTTTATCTTTCGTAATTTAAGCAAGAAATTTACATTGTTCCCTTCAACTCCCTAGTCATATTTGACTGTATTCTAGCATATTTAAGTTAACATTTCAACTTAAGCCCCATACAATCAGTGCTGGAAGCTTGTTACTAATTGGAGGTAAACGATTCGATATCCTGACTTTATCCTATTATTTTCTTATCTAAGAGCTTCCGCTAAAAGAATCAGGGTTAGTCCCTGTCCATACTGGCTAGGATAGCAAGGGATATGATTATAAGCTTCAATGGAAGGCATCACAGGTGTGCCTCCTGAAACACCAGCCACCGTGCCATCAGCATCAATTTTGTCGAGAACGGCCAGAACAGTCTTTTTGACCGGTTCTATCATATTTTCATCCAGCAGACCTATACGCCATGCCTTTAGTAAGCCGGCTGCGATTCCTGCGCTGCCGGACGTTTCAGGATAGAAATCAACCTGGTCCATAACTGTATTCCATAATCCGTTTTCTTGCTGATAATTTAGAAGAGCTTTCATCAAAATGTTGTAGCGATCAATAATCTCTTCGTCCGGTGTTACTATTTTTTCTAGCTCTTGTAAAATCATAGGTGTTCCTACAGCAATCCACGCATTGGCTCTAGTCCAACGTGCTGCTGACATATGATCGCCTGCCATACAGTTCCAGCCATGAAATAAAACACCGGTCTGCTCATCTTGCAACAGTGCAAGATGTAATTTTAACTGTTGCAAAGCTTCTTGAGCATACGAAGTGTTTCCGGTTAAACGGCTCAGTCTTGCGAGAAACAAAACCGCCATGAAAATGGTATCTGCCCAAACTTGTTCCGGGAAGCTGGCATCCTCTGTTACCGTATGCTCCAATGCGCCTTCACGTGTTCTAGGTGCTTCGTTCACTATCCATTGACCGATTTTCTCCGCCGTCTGCAGCCATTTTTTATCGCCAGTTTCGTTATATAGCACAGGGAAAATGGCGAAGGGAGCCATGGAGTTAATTACTTTCTGATTCTCAGCCTTGTGCAAATTTTGGTTAGCCCAATCCGTCAAGTGCTGAAGGATTTCTTTCTTACCGCGTTGTTCATAATACTCCAAAATTGAGATTACACCTACACCAGGTACCCAATCCCAATGGTTAATATCCATTCCCCAATTACCGGTATGGTCCTCAAGCATTTTCTGATATACGGCCTCTGCTTTTTGTAGTAAAATTTCCTTTTTAGATGTAAATGGCATAGGAAGCTCCTCCTAAATAGATAATTGTTATACTATTACTATAAGGTTGATAAGAGTAAAATTCTTGGTCAATTCTCTTATGAAATTGAATTATTGTGAACTGAAAGTGGGGGGTTGTATGGATATAAATGAGAAAACACTGCGGGAAGATTACGTTGTGGATGAAGTAACTAACAGCGCTTTGATGGTTTATCCCGTTAACTGTGTATTTCGCACTCAAGAAATTCAACAACCGTTTCTTCATGCTCATAGCGGTTATGAGTTCTATATGTGCCTGGCAGGACAGGGAAGGCTTCTTACCGAACGGGGGGTTCATGAGTTAACGGCTGGAGTTTTGACAATAATCGCGCCGGATGCGCTGCATATGCCTCGCTCAGCGCCTGAAGAACCGTTTCATCGTTTTATTTTATCCATCGATAAGACTTACCTGGAGGGACTGGGTGGAGAAAAACAGTTGAACGAAGAATATGAAATTGATTATTGGCTTCCAACCGAGGAGGAAGCGTCGCTATGCTGGCAGCTTAATGCACGTCAGATTTTAGTGGTACAGGATATCTTCGTTCAACTGGAGCGAGAACTTATTGAGCGTAAAAAATGTTTTTCTCTGGCGGTGCGAAGTTTAATTTTACAGCTATTCGTTAATCTCGGACGATACCAGGGGATACAGCCTGCTCTTTCTTCAAGTAGTGGAGAACGTAAACAAATTGTGGAAGGAATTATGGATTGGGTAGCGGAGAGATACGCTGAGCCGTTGAGAATTGAAGAGTTGTGCAGTAGATATCATTTGTCTCGTTCTTATCTTCATCGGATATTCAAGCAGGAAACCGGCTTGACGATTATGGACTATCTGATTTCTTTTCGGATTAACAAAGCTAAAATACTGCTCAAAAACGATTCTATGTCAATAACTGAGATAGCACATTGTTCAGGATTTCAAGATTTATCTCATTTTAGTCGCATTTTTAAACGCCAGAATGGTATTACGCCAAGAGCGTATCGCGATAGCGGAAGAAAAACTGAAGCCTACTACTACTAGAATTCGTAATCAGTTTCTTTAGATAAAAAAGAAGAACCTTGATTGGGCCATTTTTAAACGTCAAGGTTCTTTTGCTATTTCACTATTGATTTTCTGACAAGTTGAACAAAATAATGCTTGTTCGATCTATCTACTATTGGCACATCGAAGATTCAGACATTTTGTTATTAATTGCCTGTTTCAGTTCTGCTGAACTATTCTTTTGCTCCTTTGAACCGTGTCTCATTTCTCTCTGTGTAATTTCTTTGTATGAAACCTCATCTGTATTGCCCCATTTCGTCCAAGGGACTTTATCAAATTGGTGATGCAGGTAATACTTCCATGGGTTGAAGCTGCCAGGGGCATAATTATACGTGCCCATGTTTACCGGATCGGTTACGATCAGCCCGGTCTGTGTATGATAAACTACTTCAAAGCGGCCATTAGCTGATATGAATTTCACATGATAGGCAGCGTCAAGCTCTTCTACTTCATATCGATGATATCTTGCGCTGAACAGCTGCCATTTGCCGCATGCTGCAAGCTCAATCATCTCATCTAGCCGCTCAGGGGCCTCTCCATACTGATTCAGCACATTTCGAAAATAATGAAGCTCTTCAGTGATGTACGCGAGCTGCTTGACATTTCGGTCAAACGTATCAAAAAACAAATCAAATTGCTTATGTCCGTGCAGAATTTCAGGATTACTCTCCAAATCATGCATCATTCGAGTAAGGATCGCGTGAGCTGCAATCGCTTTGGAATGATCAAATACATACCATTTTTGATACTCTGAACGAATTTGTTTGTGCTGTGCCGAGAGCTCGGAAAAGTATGCCTCTGTTAAAAAATCAGCTTTGATATCAACAGGCACAATGGGATATGCCAAGTTTTCTTGATAACGATGATATCCAAACGTAGATACTGTGATTGCGATAAATAAGAGTACGATGATGGCAGTCCTTTTTGGTATCCGTTTTTTGATTACTGTATTAATTTTTCAACCCCACCTTTATGCGGTTATATTCTTGGATTTCTCTTTATTGTATTTTTTAAGAGATATCACCAGTGTGAAATATATAAACCATAGGCTTAATGCTCCTGTAATCATGAGTATTCCTATCGCTAGATCATAGGGATAGCCGTAAAATCCTATGCTTGTCGGCCTTACTTTGAGGAGCAAAAGCCAGAAAGCAGCCGCAGCCGCGCCATAACCCATCCAAGATAGGATAGATCTTGAAAGACTCTTGGCATAGAATGATTTTTTTCGAAATCTCCTTATTAGAAAACCAAGAAAAACGATCCCTGCCAACAAAAGTGCAATGGACAAGATACCGAGTGTTTTTCCAAATGTGAACGGTGCGGAGTTGAAGTCAGGTTCATATCCCAAAAGAATTGCTGAGATGCCCTCGACGATTGTCAGCTGTATTTCTGGATGAAATTCACCGAGCAATAGCGTAACACCCAGGTCTTGCTCGGGTATAAACAGGATGGCAGAGGCTGATCCGACACCATCTCCGGTTTTATAAAAGATTTTATTTTGGTGCAATTGTTTGGTTTCAAAACCGCTGGCTGTATATAAGGCGTCAAAGAGCTCCGTGGAAACATGATCTGTTCTGGAATCTGCGATGCTTTGAGAATTCATGAGAGGGTGCTCTGTAAAACCTAATTGAGCGGACAGGAACTTGCTGAGGTCCTCAATTGTGCTATATAACCCACCGTCCGGATCTTGCGCGCTGCCAAACGCTTCAAAAGACCGGTTGATGTGGACTTTTTGTGTGAAAAACCACGTATATTCTTTTGCTAGTCGCGAATCTGCAAATTGATTAAGCTTGGTTCCGAAGACCGTTTCTTTCATCTGAAGCGGATCCAGAATGTTTTGTTGGATATAGTCGTAATAACTTAGACCAGATACATATTCGATAACAAGTCCTAATATATCATAGCAGCCATTACAATAGTTTCCTGATTGGCCTGGTTTCTGTTGAACCTCGATTGTTTTAAACAAACGTACATAGTCTTCCAGTGAATCCCGAGCTTTCCGTTCCGCAAAAATAAGGCCATCGGTTTGAAAGGAGCCAATCCCACCAGCTGAATGGGTTAAAAGATGTCGCAAAGTTATTTGGTCGCTAAGTTTTTCTTGTTTAAAGCGGAACCAAGGGATATAGGTGCGGATAGGTTCATCCAAATGTAATAGCCCCTCATCCTGCAGTTGATAGATGGCTGATGCTGTAAATGATTTAGTAACTGAAGCGATAGAATATACCGTTTTCTCATTAGGCATTTGATTCGTCTTCTTGTCAATTTTTCCGTATCCTTGCGATCGGATCAGCTTATCCTGATAGGTAATTCCGAATACACCACCAATTATGTTGTTATTCTGCATTTGCTCGTTGAAATAATCTTCCGCCAACTTCAATCTCTCTTCACTAATCCTTTTTTCATCTAATTCCCGAGCTAAAGCATTTGAACTAAAAGGGTTTATTAAGATAAAAAGCACAACACCTAACAAGATTGATTTGATCCCTCTCATCTTATAATATCCTCTCCTTGTTGTGTTTCTATTACATTTGACTATGTAATACGAACAGTCATAGCTTATTGTTTCAATGTAATTCCAATACTGGTTATCTTTTTCAGATTTAGCTGATGGAATTGATGGCACAGAAATCGAATTACAGCAGATTGTAGTTTATTGACAATGCTGTATATTCTGTGTATTCTGTTAATGTATCAGATACACAGTTTATTTTCAACGTGATTTTGGAGGTTTTATGAAGATCATAATTACCAATACTTCCGATTTACCGATTTATCAGCAAATTAAAAATCAAATTAAACAAGCGATCCTCCAAGAAGAATTGCCAGAAGGCGAAATGTTGCCCTCGATTCGTGCATTAGCCAACGATTTGCAAGTCAGTGTACTAACTACTCGAAGAGTTTACGATGAATTGGAGTCAGAAGGGTTCATCACTACAAGAGCGGGCAAAGGATCATTTGTTGCCAGAGAAAATGTCGAACTATTATTGGAATCTAAACGGCGTATGGTCGAAGTAAAACTGGCTGAAGCCTGGGAAACAGCGCGTATGCTTGGTATAGGGAAAAGTGAGATTTACGCGATGATGGATTTGTTGTTCGAGGAGGAAGATGAATGAAACCTATTCTGGAGGTTGAAGGATTAACGAAGCAATTGGGCGGATTCAAATTGGAGAACGCTAGTTTTTCAATAATTGAGGGATGCATAACCGGTTTTATAGGTGTAAATGGTGCTGGAAAAACAACCTTTATTAGACTTTTACTAGGATTAATTCAAAAGGATGCAGGAGATATAAAGTTTTTTGGGCAGAGTATTCAAAATAATGAGCGAGATTTCAAAAATCGAATCGGCTTAGTGTTAGATGATGGCTATTTCTATGATGATTTAACGTTAACAGAAATGAAAAATGTGATTGCTGCCTCTTATAGCAGCTGGGATAATCGTTTGTTTAACAGAAATATCGAACGCTTTGGTCTGCAATTGAATCAAAAGATTGGCACTCTATCTAAAGGGATGCGCATGAAGTATGCTATTGCACTCGCTATTTCCCATCAGGCTGACTTATTGATTATGGATGAGCCAACAAGTGGATTAGATCCGCAAATTAGAAAGGAGCTTATGGATATTTTACTCGAGTATGTCGGAGAGGGCAAAAGTGTTTTCCTATCTTCTCATATTACCTCCGATCTGGATAAGATTGCAGATATGATTATTTTACTTCATGATGGCCGGATTATTTTGAGTGAGGATAAAGATCTTTTACTAGATATGCATGGATTGGTTAAAGGAGATAAGAATGAACTGAATGATCAAAGCAGATCCTTGTTTTTAACTATAAATGAAACTGGATATGGATTTACCGGCTTGACTACGGATAAAGAAAAGGTAAGGCGACAAATGAAAAATGTGTTGATAGAAAGGCCATCCATTGAGGATATTATGTTGAGTTACATTAAGAGGTGATGATATGATATATCATTTGGTGAAAAAAGATTTATTTTTAGCAAAAAAATACTGGATCGTATTGTTTATTGCAGCGTTGGTACTTCCTGTTTTTATCCAAACAAAGCTGTTGGCTGGCAGCGAATTCCTTTCCTTTTTTTTAAGCACGTTATTTATCGTATACTTGCTGTTTAACAGTGTATCCATGGCGGAAGATAAATTTCGGGGTGCCGCTTATTTATGTGCAACTCCCTATACAAGAAACAAGCTAGTAATCTCCAAATATATACTCATTGTTGTACTTTTTGGAGGATGCTTTATCCTCTACACACTCACAGCCTTATTGGCCCCGATTGAAATGCGTTTTCTTAGTTTATATGATATCGGTTTAGTGATGCTTATCCTTCATATTGCATTCGGTATTATTATTCCTGTTCAATATCGGTTTGGTTATGAGAAGTCCAAATATATTTTCTTTTTTATGATTTTTCTTACTCCATTTATCATGCCAAATGTTGTTAAGGTATTGCAAGATAACAGTATTAATTTCGATGTGATCGCAATTTCCCAGCCTATTCAGGGGCTTTTCTTTGTTCTATTGGCTTTTGCAGCAGGTGCAGTATCCCTTTTTGTATCGATTAAAATTTATGCTTCCCGTGATTTGTGAAAAAGTACTGAGAAGGGGAGGAGACATACATGAAAGAGAAACATACTTTATTTGGAATCATTCTTTCAATTGTGTTTATCGCGCAGGTGATGAACAAAAGTAATTTAGCCGTATTTCCGCTTATTGGGGCTGTTGCTTTTTTTATTAGTGCTTGGAAGCTGAAGGAATAAGAATGGTTACATGACGTCTCAAACAAGAGGCGTTTTTTTCTTTTTATCGATTGATTTTTCAATTAGTTGGGATGAACCACATCAGGAATGTATAATAGTGGTATTCAAACATTACGGACGGAATGGAAGTGAGTACGTGCCAAACAGTATTTTGCTGGTAGAAGATGATAGTGATATTAGTAAGCTGGTTAAAAGTCATTTGGAGCTGGAAAATTTTAAAGTGCTTACTGCGTTTGATGGCGAGGAGGCTATCGCTCTTCTTCAGAAAAATAAAGTGGATTTGATTTTGCTGGATTTAATGCTTCCTAAAATAAGCGGTATGGATGTATTGAAACAAATAAGAGTAAATAGTTTAATCCCTGTACTGATTATTTCAGCGAAAGGAAGTGACATCGATAAAGCTTTAGGGCTCGGGTTTGGAGCCGATGATTATATAAGCAAGCCTTTTTCCATGATTGAGCTGACCGCCAGGGTGCATGCTGCTATACGGAGGGCAACGCAATATGTTCCGAGAGAGGAACAATCCAAACCTGCTCCTCTTTACTTCAAGGAGCTCTCCCTAGACCCTGATACTTTTTCTGCCCAAGTTAAGGGGAAGTCCATCCAGCTCACTTCGAAGGAATTTCATATATTAAAGCTCTTTATGACGAACCAAAAGAGAGTGTTTACAAAGGAGCAGATCTATCATTTTATTTGGGAAGATGACTATTATGGAAATGAAAATGTAATCAATGTACATATCAGAAGGCTTCGGGAAAAAATTGAAGAGGATCCGTCCAACCCCCAATATATTCAAACGGTTTGGGGAATCGGATATAAATTGGGTGAGTAGCTTATGATCGTTGTATTAAGTGCAATTACTGTATGCTTAGTTGTCCTTAATGGCTGGCAATACCTTTCCAGAAGAAAATTGAACTTGAGTCTTCATGAAATTAGTGATAAATTAACTGACATTTTGGAAAAAGAGTCCTCAGAAAAAGTACTTCTTCAAACAGACCAAAAGCATATTCAATTTTTCCTTATTCAAATTAACCGTCTCTTGGATTATAACCAAAAGGTAATTGCAGACTATGCAAAGACAAAGGATAGTTTAAGAAAAATGCTCTCCAATATGTCTCATGATTTAAAAACTCCACTGACTGTTGTTTTAGGCTATACGGAAAAATTAAAAATGGATCAAAGCCTGGTGGGGAAAGAGCGGCATGAAGTTGTTTCAAACCTCCATCAAAAAACGTTAAGTGTCATAGCCCTAATGAATAAATTTTTTGACCTGGCCAAAATTGAATCAGATGATTATGCCATTCCTCTAAGCAAAATATCGATCAATGAAATTTGCCGGAAAAATGTTTTGGGATTTTATGAATGGTTACAAGCAAAAAATCTTCAGGTGGAAATTGAAATTCCAGAACAGCCTTATTATATCCTTGGGAACGAAGAAGCGTTAAATCGCATCCTTAACAATTTAATTTCTAATTCCATTCGGTACGGAAGTGATGGCGGAGTATTTGGTTTGACGCTTCGAGAAGACGGGAAAAACATGGCGATAGACATTTGGGATAAAGGAAAAGGAATATCCGAGGTCCATCAAGCTCGGGTATTTGATCGGCTATATACGTTAGATGATGCAAGAAATCCACAATTTCAAGGCAGCGGCCTAGGGTTAAGCATTACAAAACGATTAACAGAAGCTATGAAAGGTTCGATCCATCTAAGCAGTAAGCCGTATGAAAAAACGGTTTTTACTTGTGTATTAAAACGAATTACATATTAATTAACGAAAGTCAAACTTGATCGCAGTGCACTCCTTTTCTATTGCTGGTTACCCTCTCCCCAATGAATCGAGTGCTTAAGAAATTTGTAAGGAATGAGAAAGAAATAAGATAATGATGTTCCTTATGATGATACTAAAGGGAGGGAATGCAATGAGCGACGTAGTTCGAACAATTGGGTTAACAAAAATAACAAAAGGCAAAGAGCTCGTTTCCAATATAAATCTTCATATTAAAAAAGGAGAAATATATGGATTTCTCGGACAAAATGGAGCAGGGAAAACAACTATTATGAAAATGCTGACTGGCTTGATGATTCCGACAAGTGGAGAAATACAATTGTTTGGCCGCTTGCTTACTGAAAAATCGAAGGCTGCTTTAAACCGGGTCGGCAGTATTATTGAATATCCTATCTTTTTCGATCATTTAACAGCATTTGAAAATTTAAAGCTTCATTGTGAATACTTAGGTTTTTACGATGATAAAGCGATAAGAGAAGCCTTGGATTTAGTTCACTTAAAAGGAATTGATAATAAGCAGGTGAAGGACTTCTCGCTCGGGATGAAGCAGCGGCTGGGGATTGCCAGAGCGATCATTACGAAGCCGGAACTTATTGTTCTGGACGAACCAATCAATGGGCTTGATCCGATAGGAATCAAGGATGTGCGAGATTTAATTTTAATGCTGAATAAGGAATACGGCATTACGTTTCTGCTTTCAAGTCATATTTTAGGCGAGATGGAGCTGGTTGTGGACAGGATTGGGGTTATTCATAACGGAAGTTTAATAAATGAAGTCACTTTGGCGGATATTCGAGAGCAGCGAACGGAATATATAGAGCTAATAACTACGAATGTTGAAAAGACCGTTTATTTACTTGAAACTGAATTGCAGATTTCTAATATGAAAATTATACAAGATCGCAAAATCCGAATTTATGATAAGACACAATCACAAAATGCTATTTCTAAATTGCTAGTATTACATGACGTAGAGATAGAAGGCATCCAAAAGCATACGAGTTCATTGGAAGACTATTTTTATAAGCAAATTAATGGGGGTGGCAATAGTGAATAGACTGGTAAGACTGGAATGGAAAAAGTTAAAGCAAAAATCTATTATGGGCGAGGTCATTATTTACTGGTTTATTCTTCTGGGGCTGCCGGTTTTTTTTGTGAAAGTTGTAAGTGCTGATTTTGGTCAGAGCTTTGATTCTTTATTTGAGCTTATCCAATCGATACAAAGAGGAATTGTCCTGCTTGGAGCGTCGCTAATCAGCCAGGTTTTCATAGATGAATATAAAAATAAAACGATCTCGCTTTCCTTCGGATATCCGATTAGCAGAAAAAAACTGTTCACGGCAAAAGTGATGTTTATCGCCTTTTTCATTTTTTTAACTACCATTGTCTCTTATCTATTGACAGGAGCAGCAACCTTTTTAATGAATCAAATGTTTCCTTTTGTTTATTTTTCAATAACGGGATCGAATTTGGTAAGTTACTTTAGCGGTATGATTACCGGATCATTTATGGTTACGCTAATTAGCTTTATTCCGCTTTTCTTCTTTGCCATTTGGAGAAGAGCAACGATTCTCACTGTAATCTGCGCCATAACAGCGATGAATTTACCAAACTTTTCATCGATTTTTCAGTTAAATAGCGAGCTTATTGTAATCATGTTGTGCGGAATAGGAGCATTGAGTTTATTTCTTTCTATAAAAACAGCAGAAAGTGTAGGAGAGGTCTAGATAGCTTATGGATAAAATGAAACACCTTTTGAAAGTGAAGTATGATTTGGAGGCTGCTAAGATTGTACCGCAGCACGGCGGCTGGGCGGCACTAGCCTTTAAGGTATACAGCAGCGATGGTTCGTTCTTTTTGAAGTTTTATGAAAAAAGCCGGGCGTCGACACCGAAGTGGACGGCTCTCATTGATCAATATGTTCCAATAACGGTTTGGCTTATGCACAATAGCCAATTGAGAGGCAGACTCCCCGTACCCGTACTAACCCAAAACGGCGATTATAAATGTGAAGATGATGAAGGAATCTACTTGCTGTATGAATATATCGAAGGCGAAACGGTTGGTGACAAGGAATTAACGGGAGATCAGGTTGAAGAGCTGTCAAAAATGATTGCAGAGCTTCATTTGTATGGGGAAGAAATCCCTGTGGAAACGAAAGCTATTAAGGAAGACTTTGCAGTTCCTTTTTTGGCTCAGATGAGGACTGTAGTAGATCAGGCGATTGACGAGCTGCCTTATGAAGTACGGGAATTAATACAATCTCATATGGCACAGCTCATGAAGCTGATGGATTCCATAGAGAAACTGTCTGCAGATTTGATGAAAAGAAACTTAAAAATGACGTTGTGTCATACCGATCTCCATAATTGGAATCTGATGCAATCCAGCAGCCGGCAGCTGATGCTGATTGACTGGGAAGGGCTAAAGCTGGCACCTGTTGAAGCCGATCTGATGTTTTTTATTGATAAGCCTTACTATCATGCATTTATGACCAACTATCGCAAGGTCCATAACGAATTTGCAATCAACCCCGATGTGCTGCAATTTTATCAGGACCGGCGCAAATTAGAGGATATTTGGGAATTTATAGAACAGATCTTATTTGACCGGCAAGACGCTCAGGAACGAGCTGAAACAATCAGTCATCTGAGCAGAGAGTTGCGTGAAATTAATAGCTGAATGGTTATCAGGTTAAGTATGCGCAACGCTCTCGAAGTTTTCTGCAAAGCCTACTGCTCTAAGCTTAAAGTAGCTTAAAGCAGCAGGCTTTCTTTTATATGAAGTTATTGTGCTTCTACGCCGTTATTTGCTGTGTTAATATTTGATTTGTGAAGCAGTAAATATTCCATTAACAGCTGCTTCAATCGATGACATTGGCGCTTTAAGCATATAATCTGCAAGTCTGTGAAAAATCAAATCTCTTAATGAAAAATCAAAGTCCATAAATATGGATTGCTTCAGTTAAGTTGTTTTGGATATTTATCCTCAATCCAATTTTAGATATCATCATAGTGAATAAAGCAATTACTAAGGCTGTTGATTCATTGTGGCAACCCAAACTTGATCACAGTGTACTCCCTTTTCTATTGCTCGTTACGTTATCCACAATGGAGCGACACTCTCATTATTACGCGTTAGAAATTTAGGAGAATGAAAGAGGACAAAACAATGGATATTTCAAGCATGCAAAACTATGCCAAGCAGTTCAGTGAGGAAAAGGGATTCGGTGTCAATACGATCCAGACCCGGACTTTGTATCTACTGACGGAAGTGGGAGAGCTGGCAAAGGAAGTTTTAAGCATTTCATTTTACCCGACGGAGGAAAAGGTGCGGCTCGCTAAAGAAAATATAGGGCTCGAAATGTATGATGTGATTTTTAATATTTTAGATCTCGCGAACCAGCTGGAAATCGAATTGGAAGAGGCCTGTCAAAAAAAGATGGAGCTCAACAAGCATAGAATTTGGTATGAATGATAGCCAAGCCGAGCAACAGCAAAGAGCCGCTTGTCCTGCAGGCAGGAAGGGAAGCTCTATTGTGATTGTCCTAACGGTTGCCATAGACGCTATTTCGTTTATTTTAGCTCGTTTGAATTTGTAACGGTTGCCACGAGCGCTATTGCATCTTTTCTCGAGCAAAATCATTGCTTTTTGGGAAATTAAGCGTAATAGCAACCGTAAGAAAATTTAAGCTGCCATTTTTGCACGAATAGCGTTTGTGGCAACCGTTAGAAGTTAAATAGTTAGTTATAAGACCGTTTCCGCAAGTCTGTACATACCTTCCTCTATTAGCTCCTCTTCTACTTTGGCAAAGCCCAATACCCACCCTTTACGTTTGCTTTCCAAGCAATAGGAATGGAGTTGATGCACTCGAACTCCGCCTTGAAGTGCGCGAAGGGTCATTGTATCCTCGTCAAATGTTTCATCCGCTTCCAGCAGTATGTGCAAGCCTGTTTCGATTCCTTGTACGGTAAATTTGTTATTAAGACCACTTGCGACAATTGCCTTTTGTACGATTTCATGGCGCCGCCTGTATATATTTCTGGCTCGCCGCATATGGCGCATGAAATACCCGTGCTCGATGAAGTGTGCTAATGTCACTTGCTCCATGATAGGAAGATGACGATAGGTAAATGCTTGAACGCGGGCCAGTTGAGCGATCGCTTCAGTTGGTCCAATAACCGCGGAAATGCGAATGCCTGGCGCAGTCAGTTTAGAAAAACTCATCAAATAGAGACAATTTTGCGGAAGCCTGCTATATAAAGTTGGCATCGGATCGCCGCGATAGCGAAATTCACTGTCATAATCATCTTCGATAATCCATGCGCGCTGCTGTGCTGCTTTATGCAATAGCTGTTGTCTGCGCGGCTCTGACAAGATTACACCAACAGCGCATTGGTGAGCAGGAGTAACGAAAATAAGCTTCGATTCAGATGGGATTTTCTCAACGATAAGGCCGTGCTCATCAACAGGAACGGGAGCAATCTTCATTTGCCTATACTTCATTGTCATCCAAGCGACGGGATAGCCGGGATCTTCAACCGCCACGACGTCTCCTTTGGTCAAAAGCGTTTGTGCAATGAGATCAATACTGTGCTGGGCTCCGGAGGTCAATAAAATTTGATTTGTTTGAACATGGATTCCTCGTTCCAGCGACAAATAACGTTGGATTTGCCTCCGCAAAGGCTCAAATCCATAAGCATCACCGTATGACCAGGAGGATGCTTTTAATTCTGAAGAGGTATTCAAATAAGATTTTCGCCACGCTTTTAGAAACTGCGCATCTATATAAGGCTGATAGGGGCTAAAATCGATGACCGATGCTTGGTTATCCTTACTTCTAAACCACTGCTGCGACTGGTCAACGAGCAAAGGCAATTCAGGGAATTGAGGCAAGATGAGAGGGGAAGCCTCTTGCTTCTGCTTGTCATTGAACTGTATCCAATCACTGACTCGCGTTCCGCCGCGGCGTGAAGTTACCGTATAACCTCTGGTTAACAGTTCTTCGTATACAATTTGCACGGTAGAACGAGACACACCCAGCTGCTTAGCAAACTCCCGGGAAGGCATCAGCAGTTCTCCCGGCTTCCACACCCCATTCGTAATATGTTCGATAGCCTGATCAAGCAATTGCTGCCAAATGGGTCTTTTGTCGGCACGATTTATGTTCATGGAATAGTTACCCCCTTATATAAGCAGTGATGGAATGAAATAACGTCTTTTGGATTGCTCAATTACACCTATTTTGGATATTCATAACCAATCCACCTATTGCTATACTAGCATAGTAATCTTTAAACAAGCAATATTTTACAGGCTGAATGTCTTTCAACAAAATTAATCTATTGCTGAATACAAGCTTGAAATTCAACATTCGTGCAGCTTTCACAGTTCACATAGAAAAGGAGGAAGGATCATGTTCAAAGTTTTGGTAGCAGATCCGATAAGTGATTTTGGATTGCAGCAGCTGATGCGTGCTGAAGATGTGGAGGTAGCAAAAATAACGGGGTTAAGCGAGGAGGAGCTCATAGCTATTATCGGTACCTTTGATGCGCTTCTTGTCCGTTCTCAAACGAAAGTCACGCGGCGCATTATGGAGGCAGGTGTTCATTTGAAAGTGATTGGCCGAGCAGGTGTCGGTGTGGACAATATTGATCTGGATGCCGCAACGAGCCAGGGGATTATTGTCGTTAATGCGCCTGATGGCAATACAGTGACGACCTGCGAGCATACTTTTGCGATGATGATGGCAGTGGCCCGGCATATTCCGCAAGCTTATGCCAAAACCGTTGCAGGCCGCTGGGACCGCAAATCATTTCTTGGCGTTGAATTGCGAAACAAGGTACTTGGTGTGCTTGGGCTTGGACGTATTGGGATCGAAGTAGCGAAGCGTGCAGCTGCGTTTGGAATGACTATTATCGGCTACGACCCCTTTTTATCGGAGGAAAGGGCAAATAAACTGGGAATCAAGCTGGCGACAGTAGATGATATCATTCGAACAGCTGATTTTATGACAGTTCATACGCCACTGACGAAGGAAACGCATCATATGATTGCGAAGCCGCAATTTACTGTGATGAAGCGGGGGATGCGTATTATCAACTGCGCCCGAGGTGGAATTATTGACGAGCTGGCTCTTATTGAAGCGCTTGATGAAGGAATTGTGGCAGGTGCCGCTTTTGATGTATTTGAACATGAGCCGCCGGCGCCGGATCATCCATTTCTCAGTCATCCCAAAATGATTGTTACGCCTCATCTTGGTGCATCGACATTGGAAGCACAAGAGAATGTAGCCCTCGATGTTTCCGAGCAAGTTATTCATATCCTGCGGCAAGAACCGTTTAAAAACGCGGTCAATATGCCGGCCATATCAAACGATCTGCTGAACAAATTGCAGCCATACTTCACATTGTGCCAGCAGCTGGGAAGTTCACTTGCCCAGATGACAGATGGCGCCGTGCGAGAAGTGACGGTGGAATGTGCAGGAGAGCTCGCTAATCTGGATACGTCGCCGCTGATCCCTTATGTGCTTAAGGGGGTGCTTTCACATCATCTCGGAACAGAGCAAGTCAATATTGTCAATGCCGTTCATTTGGCAAAATTCCGTGATATTCATCTAGTTGAACGTAAATCATTGTTAACCCAAAGCTCGTCCAGCGAGATTACGATTCGATTAAAGACGACAATCGAGGAGAGATGGGTGACAGGCTCGGCATTGCCTGGTGTCGGGGAACGAATGGTCCGAATTGGCCCCTATCCCGTTGATATTCCACCTGAAGGATATGTTCTGATCATCGCACAAAAGGATAGGCCGGGAATCATAGGACGTGTTGGAACCTTGCTTGGGAATAGCGGTGTTAACATTGCGACGATGCAGGTGGGACGCAACGAGGTAGGCGGTTCGGCGGTCATGATTTTAAAAATCGATAAAAAAGCGCCAAAGAACGTGCTGGAATCTTTATTTGCGATACCAGAAATCAAGCGTGTACGTGAAATCTCCTTCGACTAGCTTTAATTGATGAGAAATTCAAAATAGAGTAATGAAAAAACATACAAATAGGATAATCAGGAGAGAGGCAGGAGAACGTTAATGAACACAACATCGTCTTCGCTGAGCGGCCGCGATTTGATTTCACCAACTATAGCCGCTTTAATATCTGTTATTGTCAATTATGGAGGCACCTTTATTCTTGTGTTTCAGGCAGCAAAAGTCGCGGGTTTAAGTCCTGAAATGACCGCCTCATGGATTTGGTCGATCTCCATTGGAGTAGGTATAACCGGGATATGGTTAAGTTATCGCTACAAGGAACCGATTATTACGGCTTGGTCAACGCCAGGCGTGGCGTTTCTCGTCTCGGCATTAGCGGTAACCCCTTATCCTGAAGCGATTGGCGCGTATTTAATCTCAGCGTTAGGATTTATTATTTTGGGATTATCGGGCATGTTTGAACGATTCGTTCGGTTAATTCCTCCAGGCATTGCTTCAGGGCTGCTGGCGGGCATTTTATTGCAATTCGGTATTTCAGCATTTGGCGGAGCGAAAGTTGACCCCTTGCTTGTCGTGGTTCTGTTTGCCGCGTATATCCTATTAAGACGATTTACATCCCGGTACGCTATTGTCGGTATTTTGGTAATCGGACTTCTATATTTGATTACTATGGGAAAAGCAGACTTTAGCAATATTAAGCTGGCGATCGCTTCACCTGTATTTGTCGTTCCGGAGTTTTCACTGCATGCTTTATTAGGTGTTGCCTTGCCGCTGTTTATTATTACTTTGACAGGGCAGTACATGCCTGGAATGATCGTATTGCGCAATGACGGTTTCAAAACGAGCGCGAATCCTATCTTGACTGTGACGGGTTTGGGCTCGCTCCTTACAGCGCCATTTGGCTCACACGCTTTTAACGTAGCGGCTATTACAGCAGCAATCTGTACAGGGAAAGATGCGCACGAGGATGCGTCCAAACGTTATATTGCTGGTATTGCCTGCGGCATATTTTACATTGTTGTCGGTGTTTTTGGAGTCACGCTGGCTGCTCTGTTTCTCATTCTTCCAGCTACCTTTATCGCAACATTGGCGGGATTGGCATTGCTGGGCACAATTGGGGGCAGCCTTGCTAATGCTTTAACAGATCCAAAGGGACGCGAGACAGCGCTGATCACGTTTTTAGCAACTGCTGCGAATGTGACTTTGCTTGGCGTCGGCGGCGCATTCTGGGGACTTGTCGCAGGGATGGCAGCACATCTGCTGATTCATGGAAAATTTCACAAAAAGGAATATCGTTCGAGCGGATTGAAACAAGTAGAGCAAAAATAAAAGAACTGGCGGGGATGCTTGAATTATATAAGCATCTCCGCCAGTCTATAAATACCTTTCTCGATAGCTGCTTCATCTACTTGAGCAAAGCCTAAAACCCATCCTTTTCGATCGCTTTCCAGGCAATAGTTGCTAAGCGGATATACACGGATTCCTTTTTCGAGCGCCAGGTTTGTCATCGCTTCTTCGTCAAACGATTTATCAGCTTCAAGGAGCATATGGAGTCCCGTTTCTACACCGGTTAATGTAAAGTATTTGTTCAGACCAGATGAGATAATTGCCTTCGTCATTGCTTCGTGTCTGCGCCGATATACATTTCTCACTCGTCTCATATGACGTGCGAAATGACCATGCTCGATAAAATGGGTAAGCGTTAATTGCTCCATAATCGGAAGATGGCGATACGTTAATTCGTGGATTCGGGCAAGCTGACGAACAGACTCTTTTGACCCAATGATGGCTGATATTCGAACACCGGGAGCAATCATTTTGGAAAAACTCATCATATAGAGCGTATTTTGCGGCCGCTGACTGAACAAGGTTGGAAGCGGATCACCTCGATAGCGGAATTCGCTGTCATAATCATCTTCAACAATCCAAAATTGCTGATCAGCAGCCATATGCAGCAATTGTTGCCTTCGTGGTTCCGACATAATAACGCCAACTGCACACTGGTGCGACGGGGTAACAAATACAAGCTTGGATTGCGGGTGAATACGGTCAACGCAAAGCCCGTACTCATCAACCGGAATGGCTGCAACCTGCATATGACGAAACTTCATTGCCATCCAAGCGGCAGGAAAGCCGGGATCTTCTATCGAAACGATATCTCCTTCATGCAAAAGGGCTTGGGCGATCAAATCAATGCTATGCTGTGCGCCTGAGGTTAATATGATTTGATCGATAGCTACATGAACGCCTCGTTCCAGTGATAAATAACGTTGAATCTGTTCCCGCAGCGGCAAATATCCGCAAGCGTCTCCGTAAGCCCAACTGTCCAGATTTGTTTCGATGGACACCTGTAAAAATGATTGACGCCAATTTTTTTGAAATTGATCATCTATATAAGGCTCATGAGGATTGAAATCGATCTCCGCTGTTCGATTTATTTTGTCTCCGAACCAATTGTACAAATGGCCTGTTGCAGCATTTAATAAAGGCAATTCGGGGAGGACAGGCCCTTCTGCTGCAGTATCCTCTGCAGGAGGATCTGTATAGGTCCAATTGCTGACTCTTGTCCCGCCGCGCCGAGAGGTTTCGGTGTATCCGCGGCTGTATAATTCCTCGTAAACAATTTGTATGGTAGAACGAGATACGCCAATCAATAGAGCAAGCTCGCGGGAAGGGAGCAGCAATTCGCCCGGCGGCCAATTTCCGGTTGTAATATTATGGATCGCTTGGTCTAGCAGCTGCTGCCAGATAGGGCGCTCGTCATCTCGGTTTACTTTTAGCATATGTTCGCCTCCAGTACATTGCTGGAATTATGGATTGCTATTAATAATAGAAAGCCGTTGATTATTAACATTCCATTGCTTGCTATACTATCATGACAATAGTTGCTATGCAATATGAATAACAGTTATACGTTGACATAGCACTCCGATTTTTATATATTGATGTAATGCCCTTAATTTGGGAAATATTGAACGGGAAAATATATAATAGGGAGTGATGAAAATGAAAATTGCAGTAGTCGATTCTGATCCGAATTGGAAAGACGAATATGAGAAGGAAAAGCGGGCGATTCATAAGATAGCAGGGGATGCATTAATTAATATCTTTCATATTGGCAGCACCTCTGTTCCGGGAAGCGCTTAAGAAGCACTGGTCTTTACGTTAATTGTTGCTATAATGATACTGCTAAAGTGAGCTTCTTATACAAGGAGTGGGTAGAGTTTATGGCAAATATAATGGATTATTTGGATTGGCGTGGTGATTTGACACTGGCGCAATCTCCTTTTAATGAAGTGGATAATTTGATTTTGTCTCAGCTGGTCTATATCAATTTTGATTATATTGTTCCATCCAAATGGGTTGATGCCAATATCACGATACGAGAAGCAGCCATTCTTTATTTTTCAATGTACGGCAAAGAGCAAAGCGATCAATTTAGCTATATGGTGCGTGCTTCAATATCGCTGCTGAGCAAGCTGGCCATGTCCCCGCGTTTTGCAGATGCAAGGCTGTCCAAATTTGAAAATATGATCGACCTTGACCGCACAAAGCAATTTGCTGCTATGCATATTGAACTTGGCGACGGTTCTCTTTTTGTTGCTTTTAGAGGCACTGATAATACGATTGTCGGCTGGAAGGAAAATTTCAATATGAGTATTAGCATACCAGTCGCTGCACAGTATGAGGCGGTTTGCTATTTGGAGGATACTACAGAAGTCTGCAATCAATTGCTGCGGCTGGGCGGCCATTCCAAGGGAGGCAATCTTGCTGTATACGCCTCCGTTATGTGCCGTTCGGACTTAAAGGAACGCATAGTGGAAGTATATAATCATGACGGGCCCGGCTTTGACGAAAAGATGATAAAAAGCGAGGCATATCAGCAAATGCTTCACAAAATTCGTACTATCGTCCCGCAATCCTCCATCGTTGGTATGCTGCTGGAGCATGAGGAAGAGTATACGGTCGTGCAGAGCAATGCTTCCATTCTGGTCCAGCATGAAGCTTATTCATGGGAAGTACTGGGTAACAGCTTCGTTAAGGGTGAAAGTTTAGAGAAAAAAAGCGAATTTGTTGATCAGACACTGAAATCATGGCTTGCGGGCTTGGATAAAAAAGAACGAACTTCGTTTGTTTCGGCGTTGTTCCATGTGTTTGATGTTGGCGATATTCGGACGTTTGAAGATTTAAGTCGTGCAGATGGCAGAAAATCAATAATATGATTCGTGCCTTGAATCAGTCTTCAGAATACAAAGCTGTACTTATGAGAGCATTGAGGCTGTTGTTGAAAGAAGCCAGGAAAGTATTTATGGCATCTCGCAAAAAAAATGATCAGACAGAGTCCGGAGAAATACGGATGCTAGAATAGGTAGTCCCTTCGTATGATTCGGGGGAGCTGGAGAAGCGGGAGCGGCTGCATTGCAGGCGGAAATGCAGTCCTCCTCTCTATCAACTATCGCAGATCGAAATAGAAAGTTAGTCATTGCACTCAACAACCCTATGCGTGCCCGCACCACCTCAAAACGCCTCAATGTATATGAAAATTCATATACATTACGCTAAAATGCTCCAAAAAACACAATTGTATATGAAAAATCATACACAATCGGTCGGCGCCACCTCGAATCCACTTTTAGTTGGTACATTTCGCGATACAAAAGTTTTTCAACAGCCAAATTTCCCCCATACCCCCTCACTTTTCTTTAGCGCATCCGTTTCATCTTTCTCCCAACACGCCATCATTAGCGGATAACCGATCTGACCACCAACTACAATAAGGATTACCCACCGAAATCACGCTGTGAAGATTGAGTTATAAGTTAAAGGCATCTCCCTTACTAAAGCAAAAGAAGGTGCATTTTTTTAAAACAAGGTGACATCTTTTATATTTCGGCATATATCTTCATTGTTTAGGTTGTCTTCCCTCTTATATAATTAAGGAACTTATTTGCTAGAGAGTAGGAGGGGATAGCATGAGATTCAACATATCGCGAAAAATTTCACTCACTTATAGCATTGTTCTGCTAGTCATTATTGTGCTGAGCTTTATGCTGCCCTATGTCGGAACGATAGGCAGATTGGAAAAGGATCTGAAGGATGTGCATTATGCGCTGCTCAAACAAATTGATAATAAAATTGAGCTATCCTTTCGTGAAACAGAGCGCAATTTGCTGAAGCTGGCTGGAGAAATGGAGTTTGTCTACTTTATGTATGACAGTTACGAAAATGAATCAGAGAAGTATACAAACTTCTATAGTTTATCCAACAAGGTCACCAGTTTTTTGCATTCGAATCCGCAGTTAGCTTCTGTTTACGTTTATTCTGATGTAAGCGGAAAAATATTAACCAATAAAGTATACTTGCCCAGTCTCGATAATGATGACAGCTGGCTGGTAGAGCATTTAAATATGGATGGATATATAAAGTGGCTGCCTACACATAAAATTTGGGAAGGCTCTATGCAGCGAGACGTCGTAACGTTAATTCGGCCTTATCCGACAATAAGCAAGCCAGGCTTTCGCAAAGGTTTGGTCGCGGTAAACATTGACGAGGTACTGCTGCAGCGGATGATAGCGGGCAACTACGATACACAATACGCTGGACAAACGATGCTGCTTGATCATGAAGGTAATGTAGTGACTCATAGCGATAGGTCGAAATTGTATGGAAATAGCGAAACCCTGCCTTACATTCAGCAAATACTGGATGGCGGAGACAAGGGAGAATTCACTGTCAATATAGAAGGAACCGAGACATCGATATTTTATCAGAAGTCGGACTACACGGATTGGAAAATTGTTACCGTCATTCCTAACTCAGCAGTGTATAAACAATTGGAATCGACACGCGATTTGTTAATTATTATTGCACTGTGCATGATCGTAGCGGCACTATTATTTATGTTTTATTTTAATAATAGAACGTTTAAGCCTATTGAGCGGTTGGCTGGAAAAATGTTTGGAGCATACCGTAAGCCGCCGCAAGGGGCGGTTGCCAGACTAAAGGGTTTTGGTTCTTTGGAAACGATATTCGATCAGCTGCATACGGACAGAGAACAATTGGAGCAGCAAGTGCGTGATTTTAAGCCAGTTTTGAAGTGGCGGCTTATGATGGATATGCTGACCGGCAACAAGACGGAGTTTGCTGCTGTTGGGCACCAGCTTGAATATATCGGAATAAAACTATTTCCGCATTATTATATGGTGTGCAGTGTAGAAATTGAAAAGAGCGAAACAATGAGCAGCCGGGATCAGGCACTATACACATTTATGCTTTGCAATGTTGCCGAAGAGCTCATTAACGCTGAACATGCCGGTATTGCTGCCGATTTGGGCGGAGGTAAGGCAGTTATCGTTATTAGCTTTGCAGAAGGAGACGAGGAACAGAATCAATTACGGGCGCAGGCGATTATGGATTTGGTGCTTAAGGTGATGGAGCGCGAGTTCCATTTGTCTGTAACAGCAGGTCTTGGCAAATGCTATGCCAGCATGGACGGTATTCCGAAATCGTATGACCAATCGATCAAGGCTTTGCAGTACAAGCTGTTGTTTGGTGCCGCTGCAGTCATCTCGATAGACGATATATCAACCTCTCAAAATCAGGACTACTACAAAATTATAAAAAAAGCAGAACGTGTTACGGAAGCATTGAAGCAGGCTAACAGTGAGCAGGTCAACCAGGAGGTAATAGAGATGTTCTCCGATGCACTTGGGAGCAATCTCTCGCCTGATTTAATCCGGCAGCTTGCTTATGAGCTTATTATGAAAGCTTTGCAGATGGTCTCATCTATCGGTATTGATCCGGAAGATACCATTGCATCCTTGGGCAACCTGCATCAACGTATCTCTACGTGCGATAACTGGTACGAAATTGAGCAGATCGTACACAGTGTACTGAATGGAATATTGGATAAGATTGTAGAAAAACGCAACAGTCGCGGAAAAAACAAATCGGTTGAAAGCATTATTCAATATATACAGGAGCATTACCAGGAAAGCGATTTGTCCTTAGATCAGTTGGCGGATCAGTTTCAGCTAACCCCGCCGTACATCAGCAAGTTATTCAAAGAGCATACAGAACGCAATTTTATCGACTATTTAATAGAGATTCGTATTGCTGCCTCTCAAGAGCTGTTAAAGGATAAAAATAAAAAAGTAAACGAAGTATCCGAGATGGTAGGCTACACAAATACGCGCAGCTTCTTGCGCGCCTTTAAGAAATATACGGGGCTTACGCCTACGGAATACAGGGAGAGATACAAGGCTTAAAAGCAGGTACAGCAAGGCGATGAATAAAAAAATACACGGATTTTAAAAATTGTAACTGCCCATTTCGCAAGTTATGACACCTTTTTAAAACGAGTCTCTATCTACCTTAAGGGATTATCCCATACAATCCAATTGCAAGATACACGAGCAAAGCTTTGCAAAATGATTGAGGGAGGAGGATGACAAGTGAAAGGTGAAATCCCGGTGAACCAAATGCCAGTCAAACCAGATAAGAAGAAGGGCATCGTCTTAAAAAAGCTCGTACGAGACAGGCACTTATATACGATGCTCTTGCCTGTAGTTTTGTTTTATGTAATCTTCAAGTATCTTCCCATGGGCGGCGAGATTATAGCATTCAAGGATTATCGGTTCATTGACGGCATATTGGGAAGTAAGTGGGCAGGTTTTAAACATTTTGAATTATTATTTCAAAGCGCTGACTTTTGGCGAATTTTAAGAAACACACTTTTGCTAAATGTATATAGCTTAGTGTTCGGTTTCCCGGTACCTATTGTTTTGGCCTTGCTGCTTAATGAGGTGCGCAGGGAATGGTACAAGCGGCTGGTGCAAAATTTTTTGTACATCCCGCATTTTATTTCTTGGGTAGTGCTGGGCGGCATTCTGGTTGCGATGTTGTCGCCAAGTACCGGGATTATAAACCTGATTTTGAACAAAGTGTTTGGCATCGAGCCCATCTATTTTATGGCAAGCTCCGCTTGGTGGCCGGTTATGTATACGCTATCAGGAATATGGCGCGAGGCTGGCTGGGGAACCATTCTTTATTTGGCTGCAATGGCATCCATCGACACACAATTGTATGAGGCAGCAAAGATTGACGGGGCTAATAAGCTTCGACAGATCTGGCATGTAACTTTGCCCGGTATTCGCAGTACAATTGCAATTTTGCTTATTTTGCGAATGGGCAGCATGATGGACGTCGGTCTTGAACAAATATTGGTGCTGCAAAACAGTTCAGTGCTTGATGTCGCAGATGTAATCAGTTCGTACGTGTACAGAGTAGGTTTGCAAAATATGAACTATAGTTATACGACAGCCATTGGTTTATTCCAGTCTATTGTCGGTCTTATCCTTATAGTTAGCGTGAATCGCATTATTAAAAAGAGCGGGGAACGGGGGTTGTGGTAGCTATGAACAAAAAGTCTGCAAGAACAGAGCTGCTGCCGCAGCTGGGCAGAATCATCAATGCAGTTTTTCTGGCATTATTCGCGTTGATTGCATTGTACCCGTTCTGGTATGAGGTTGCAGCGTCTTTCAGCAGCAGTCGAGCGATTACATCAGGTGAGGTTATGCTTTGGCCGGTTGAGTTTAATACGGAAGCGTATAAGCGGCTTTTTGAAGATGGGCAGCTGCTCGTAGCGATGAAAAATACGATACTAGTTACAGTTGTTGGTTCCTTTTTAAATATCGCTGTCACCATTCTGGCCGCTTATCCGTTGTCCAAAAAAAGATTGTTCGGGCGCAGTACGCTGTTAATGTTTATTACATTTACAATGCTGTTTGTTACCGGGCTGATTCCGAATTTTATTCTTATCAAATATTTGGGACTGATGAATTCGTATTGGGCCTTATGGCTTCCGTCCTTAATCAGCACTTACAATATGTTCGTTATGAAAACGTTTATGGAAGGACTGCCCGAGGAAATTGAAGAGTCGGCAGCTATTGACGGAGCGGGAGACTGGCGTATACTAAGCCAAATTATTTTGCCGCTTTGCAAACCGATTATCGCAGCTTTATCGCTGTTTTATGCTGTAGGGTGGTGGAACAATTACTTCCAGGTCATGCTCTATATCGGCAAGTCTAACAAGCAAACCTTGATGCTCAAGCTATATCAAATGATCAGGCAAGTAGAGCAGCATCTGCTTAATCCTGCGGGTGGATCAGAAGGTGTCACACAAGTTATTCTGACGCCGGAAGCGATCAAAGCGGCAGCAATCGTTATTGCGATTACTCCGATATTATGCGTATACCCATTTTTGCAAAAGCATTTTGTTAAAGGGGTATTAATCGGTTCTGTAAAAGGCTAACCAATGAATCTATGAAAAAGGGGACAAATCTATGAAAACAGTAAATAAAGTTAGTAGAGTGTTAATCGCAGTTATGATGCTTGTGTCGATATTGGCTGCTTGTGGTTCCAATAGCGAACCGCCAAAAGCGAGCAATGAAGGAAGTAATGCTTCTCCCAATCCTTCAGCAAGCGAGGGAGGAAAAACGGAAGGAAAGAAAGGGAAAATCAGTATTTCGATGTTTGACCGCGGACAGGTAGCTGCCGACGAGGGCACCTATGAGAGTAACCGCTGGACTAAATGGATCAATGAGAATTCTCCTACTGAGGTAGAATGGATTCCCGTACCCCGCAATGAGGCGCAAAGCAAGCTTAACGCTTTGATTGCATCAGGCGAGGCACCTGATCTGATCTGGGAATATGATCGCAACTATATGACGCAATTAGCGGCGCAAGGCGCTATTCAGCCGATTGGCGAGTATATCGAAAAATACAGTACCTCTTATAAAGCCTATTTAGAAAAAAATGCAGAACTTAAACCATATCTGACTGTAGACAATAAGATTTATGCAATTGCATCAAAGCGCGGTATTGATGGCATCGCCAATCATGCGATGTGGGTTCGCCAGGACATTCTGGATGAGCTTGGGGTTTCGGCTCCTGCAACCATTGATGAGCTTATCGATTTTGCCCGCAAGGTGAAGGAAAAAGACCCATCTATGACGCCGATCGTATTTAATGGCAATGGACATGGCATTATGCGCGCTTTATATCAGGCGGCTTCAGATCAATGGTACTTGGAAGACGGCAAGATGGTATATGCCAGAACGCTTGATCGCTATGCGGATTCGTTGGCTTTTCAAAAACTAATGTTTGATGAAGGGCTGATTGATCGGGAATACATTACAGACAATAATTTCGAGCGCTCCAAACAAATTTGGATTACAGGCAAAGCGGCTATTATGCTTGGAGCATGGGATATGCCTAATGAGTACCGTGATATGATGCAAAATGTGCCAACGGCGCAGCCTGTGCCGCTTGAGCCGCCTGCAACTGCTTTGGGCAAGACAGGTCTTTATCAAGAAACGCCAGCCAACATTTATGTCATGTTCAACAGCGAGATGAATGAAGAACAAATTAAAGATGCGATTGCATTTTTGGATTGGCTTATTGAGGATAATTGGCTTGTTCTGAAAAAGGGCTTCGAGAATGAGCATCACAAATTGGAGAACGGAATTCCGCAAATTATTAACGCAGATGTATTCCGCAAAGAAGCAAGTTATGCAAGTGAATATGCTGTTATTCATCAATGGAGCCCGGAACCATCCTGGTATCCTGTGCTTGCGGCACAAGATGAATTGTCTCAAGCCTATGCT
Organism: Paenibacillus sp. GXUN7292; assembly: GCF_050864975.1. Lineage (NCBI taxonomy): Bacteria > Bacillati > Bacillota > Bacilli > Caryophanales > Paenibacillaceae > Paenibacillus > Paenibacillus sp. GXUN7292. The sequence continues at coordinate 70,791 of NZ_JBOZWO010000027.1, forward strand.
AAACTGCAAACTATTTCTATCGAAACGGCTTTGAAAAATAAATTCCGCAGAGATATTGCTTATAATCCTGATCTTCCAGAATTGAGCCAGCTTATTGCGACATTCCGTCCAATCGCTGAGCAAATCGAAACAAAAGTAGCTACTGGCGGCAATGCTATGACTCCTGAGCAAGGCTTGGAGGAATTGCGTAAAGAATGGAAGCGTCTTGGCGGCGACAATATTGAAGGCTTGGTGCAAGAGTGGTACGAAGCCAATAAAGAAAATCTGTAAGGATAGGAGCAATATTTGCAAAAAGCGGGCGAAATCGCCCGCTGGATGCTTCTATTGGATGCAAGGAGATGAGCAATAAGCATCACGAGCTTTATATTTAAACAAGTTCGGAGGATGAAGATGAGAAAAACAAAGCGTTCATTTCAAACATTAGCAGGCTTGCTTGTTTTAAGTATGTTATGCACACTATTTCCAATGAATCCAACACCTGCATTTGCAGAAGTTCAGGAAACTAGCAATACGCAAGAGACGGATTTGCTGCATACATTTCGGATGTTGCCAACGGATGATACTTTTGTAAGAGGTTCAGGCCCATTTGCTAATAGCAATTATGGAAAAGAAACAAGTCTTGCAGTTAAAAAAGGTAATCTCGATCTAACTCGAGAGAGTTATATGAAATTTGATTTTACAAACATTTTTACGGAAATAGAGTCGGTCAAACTAGTTGTATTTGGAGTAGCTTCTGAAGGAAAGCCGACTCCTATTCAATTGTATCAAACTGAAAATCATGATTGGACCGAGGAAACATTGACTTGGAGCAGCAAGCCGCCTTATGAAACAGAAATAGTGGCTGATTTTATGCTAGAGAAGGATGCTAAAAGCTTTGAAATAGATATTACAGAGCAGGTTCAAGCCAATATGACTGCAGATAAGCTGCTCAGTCTTGCCTTCATACAGCCTGATGTATCTGGAGGACAGGGGCTGCTAGGATTAATAAACAGCAAAGAAAGTGTCAGTAATCAGCCGTATGTGGAAGTAACCTATAGAGCACCCAAAGATACATCGGCACCTGTATGGCCGTCAGGAAGCGAACTGACAGCTGCCTTGTCTGGCGATGATAGTATTAGTCTCAATTGGAACAAGGCTGTAGACGATCAGGCAGTGACTGCCTACCGCATTATACAAGATGGACAATTGATTGCAGAAATTGATGCAGCCCGCACGCATTACAAGGCAGGAGGGCTGTCTTTTTCCGGGGCACACTCCTTTAAAGTTGAGGCGTCTGACCCTTCCGGCAACTGGACGATAGATGGTCCAGAGACAACAGTCACGACTCCCGATGTGATAACCGTTCCTCCTGTCGAGGATACTCATGTGAATGCAGGCAGCGCCGGACAAACAAACTATGGAACAAGTGATAAGCTGCTCGTCAAAAATATGAAAGCGGATCCTAATGTGACCCGCCAAGCTTTTATGAAATTCGATTCAGGAGCGCTCCCGGAAGAGATAGGCACAGCAACACTCCATTTTTATGGTTCAGTGGTAGACGGCGGAGGCAGTCAAATAGAAACTGCTATCTTTGGGCTGGAAAATCACACATGGAAAGAGTCAGAAATGACCTGGAACAATAGGCCGGAGGCTGTGCATTATCTAAGCAAAGTTACTATAAATAAAAATTTGGGATGGCATCAGGCAGATGTGACCGCCTATGTGAAAAATCAATTGGACAGAGGCAGCCAACATGTCAGCTTTGGACTAATCCAACTGGAAGAGGTCGGATTGGTAGCCGCTATAAACAGTAAAGAAAATGCAGAGAACAAGCCTTATCTTAAAATTAGCAGTGCTCGTGCCAACGAATCGGCGCCAAGCTGGCCATCAGGCAGCAGCGTTCATCTCCAAAGCATGGGTGAAAATACAGTAACAATGGGTTGGAATGCTGCAGATGACCAAACTGGTGTCACACAATACCGCATCTATCAAGAGGGCATGCTGCGAGACACTGTGGGTAGCCAGACAAGAGAGTATTCTGTTGCAGGCTTAGAAGTGGGCGAACGATATACGTTTACCATACAGGCAGGGAATGCTGCCGGGGAGTGGAGTGAGGATGGTCCTATTCTGACAGTTAGGCTGCCGGAAACGAAGTTCAAACAAACCGTGCTGGGCAATGTATTCATGAATAATGAGCCTGCCAAGTTTATTGTGGAAACGGTTCGTCCGAACGTGAGCTGGCAAGCTTATGACCTGAACGGGACAAAGGTGGCAGAAGGAACAAAACAAGTGGAAAGTGGCCAGGCAATCATTGAAGTTCCTAATACGGGGCTTGGTTATTTCACACTTGAAGCACAGGCTGAACAAAGTGGAAGTCTGCCCATTCGTATAAAAACAACATACTCGGTGCTTACACCGTTCACAGCTCCGCCAAACGGAGGATCGCCATTCGGATTAAATACACATTTGCACCGAATTGCCTATGGTTGGAATGCGGATCTCGTGCAGCTGATCAAGTATGCGGGGGCAACCTTTGTACGTGACGGTATAGAATGGTCCGGTATTGAAAAAGAAAAGGGGGTATACAGTTTCCCGCCTGCTCTTGAAAATTATATGGAAAGATTAAAGGATGAAGGTATTCCGCTATTATTTGTAGCCGCTTACAATAATCCGTTCTACGATAATAACGGAACGCCATTTACAGATGCAGGCCGGCTTGGTATGGCTAACTATGCCAAAGCCTATGTTGAACATTATAAAGATCAAATACTTGCTATGAATGTGTATAACGAGTTTAATGGCGGGTTTGGCAAGCGCGGTAATAGTCCGGCTAATTCACAAGCCAGTTATTATTATGAGTTATTAAAGAAAACCTATGAGGTTGTAAAGGCGGAGCATCAAGACTTGCCAATTGTGGGCATTGTTTCTGCCGGTATTAATCTGGAGTGGATTGGAGATGTGCTGCAAAGAGGCGGCATGAATTATTTGGATGCGATTGCTGTGCAGCAGTATGAATATCCGAACAATCCCGAAGGGCTTGCTGGAAAGCTTGAAAATTTGAAAACTTTAATTAAACAACATAATAATGGAGAGCTTGTCCCCATCTGGCTGACAGAGTTCGGCTGGCCTACTTTCTTGGGTGCGCGAGGTATCGACGAAAAACTTCAAGCGGATTATCTGCTGCAGGGTCATGTGATTGCACTTGCCAGCGGTGTAGACAAGATGGTTTGGTACGACTTAATGGATGATGGCATGCAGGCTGATCTTAATGAAGATAATTTTGGAATAATTCGCAATGAGAAAAGCTTGCTCGGTGCCCATACAGCTAAACCTGCGTATGTTAGCTACGCAGTTATGACAAGGGAATTGACGGGAGCACAGTTTGAAGAAAAGGAAAGTGTAGATGCTCCTATACACAGTTATCGCTTCTCGAAGGACGGTCAGCCTGTCAGGGTGGTTTGGTCCAATGAGAGCATGATTATTCAAATGGCCAGCAGCAAGCCTTTTGAAGTGATGAATATGATGGGCAATGTAGAGCAATATACCCCTGTAAACGGGAAAGTTACACTTTCTCTTGGCAGCGAGCCATACTATGTATTGGGAGAAGTAGACGATATTTCAGTTGAAACATCCATTACAATCAGCGGTGCAGCTATAGCTGCAGGAGATGGCGGGAAATTTATCATTGCGTTAACGAATAATAGTCAAAAGAGGCGTTCTCTGACTTATGAAGTTGAAGGGAAGACATACCCGGTAACAATCGAGCCAGGGCAAACAGCTCGTACAGAAATAATGGTGTCCGACACACGTGAAGGCTATCGAAATATACCGATCTTCGTATTGGAGGACGGCAAGAAAGCCGGCAAGCTTGGCTATCAATTGCAAATTGACAAGGCAAGGGAAGTAAAAGTTCGTCCGGCTATTGAGCTGTCCAAGGATGAGGACGGACAGTTTAAGCAGGTGCTTCATGTTGATGTAGCTAACTTTAGTAAAATTCATCAATTGGATGTTCAGCGCGTGGAATGGAGCATTGCTAATCACTCCGGCATACAGAACTGGGACGCAAGCATAGCTCCTGAACAGTCTGGACAATTGAGCATAACGCTTCCAGATTACGCATTCGGAGAAAATTATAAGGCTTCTGTGCGGGTAGTGTTTAACGAAACGGATATTTATCGTTATGACGGAAGCTTTGGCTTCAACCCGATTACGGAACGCACAATAGAGCCTGGAAAAGAGATGGATCCTGAGCTTGCGGCAATGGCTCCAACCATTGATTTGCAAAAAGCCAAGGAAGTTAAGCTTGCTGGTGTAAGCGGCAATATCGATGTGCGCGGTAAAATATGGCTGAATTACGATCGTGACCATTTCTATTTGACGGCACAAATTGACGATAAGGTGCACGCTGCAGAGCTTAAAGGTGATCAAATATGGAATAACGACAGTATACAGTTCGCTGTTGCCGCAGGCGTGCCGGGCGAAAGCAGCAGCTGGTATGAATTTGGACTGTCCAGCACGCCAGATGGTCCGCAAATGTACCGTTTCGCCGGTCCGCCTGGGTCTACTAAAGGACCTGTCGAATCCGGAAAATTAGTTGTTGAACGAGATGAAAGCAGTAAGACAACGATGTACCAAATGGCTCTGCCGTGGTCCGAGTTGTCCCCAGTGCTTCCGCTGCGTCATGAAGTAATGAGCTTTTCCCTGCTTGTGAATGACAATAACGGGGATGGACGCCGCGGCTGGATGGAGTGGGGGTCTGGAATCGGACTGGAGAAGAGAGGCAGCCTGTTCCAAACGATGCAGTGGGTGCATACGGAGGATTTACCGATTGCTGAAGATGCTTCCTATCAGGCAGAAGCAGGCAAGGATCTGCTAGGCAAGCTTACAGTAAAAGCTAGCTCCGACGATGCGCTTACTTATGAAATAGTGAATAAAACTAAACAAGGCACTGTAGAACTGGTGGATCCGTCATCAGGAGAGTTCCGATATACGGCATCATTGTCAGCAGCAGGTGAGGATCAATTTACTTTCCGTGTCCATGATGGCTATGGATACTCGAATACAGCTACAGTAAAATTAACCATTGCAAAAAAACAGCAGCCGCCATCCGTATTTCCTATTAACACAAAAGAGGGAGAGCTTTATATTCCGGCGGGAGCAGCAGGCGAGATAAGCAAGGAACGCCAAATTAAGCTGAGCATTCCGGCAGGAGCAACAACATCAGGTGCGACGTTCAAAATTGAAGAGCTTAATAATAGAAATATCCAACAGCAAGGTCTTCGTCTCCTAAGCTCTGTATATGAATTAAGCCAAAATGCAGAGGCTGAATTGACAAAGCCTGCCGAGCTTCGCCTTTTCTATGAAGGAAAGGCAGCGCAGGATGAGAAAATTGTCCTCGTCCGCTATGACGAGCAACAAAAAGTATGGATCGTAGTGGATGCGAAGGCAGATGAAGAGTATGTAGCGGCATATATTCAGGAGCTTGGTATTTATGCTGTTGCAGCAATGCAGCAGAATATGCCAAATACACAACCGGTGCTTACAGACCTTGCAGGACACTGGAGCCGAGAATCGATTGAGCAAGCTGTCGCTGCTGGTCTTGTTACCGGTTTTCCAGATCGTACGTTTAGACCGGATCAAACGGTGACTCGTCAGGACTTCATTACGATGCTGGTCCGGATGGTGGAACTTCAGGATAAAAATACGAGGTTGCAAGCAGGGCATGGGGAGCCAGAAAAGCCTGCAGTGAGATTTAATGACGCTGCTAATATTAGCAGCTACGCTCGACAAGCTGTGGAGCAGGCAGTGGCAGCAGGATGGATCTCAGGCTATAGTGACGGCAGTTTCAAGCCGCAAGGTGAAATGCTTCGCACAGAGCTAGCAGCTGTACTTGCCCGTATATCTTCATTGCACAGTACATCTGGAGAGCAGAATGGGCTGTCAAAACAGTTGGATCAGTTGTTCACTGATGCCAAGGACATTCCTTCATGGGCGCGAGGCTATGTCGAGCAAGCTGTGGCAAACGGTTTGATGCAGGGCAATGGGAATGGGAAATTCAACCCGCTTGGAAAAGTTACCCGTGCAGAAGCTGCTATCATCGCTTTAAATTTACAGAAATATCTACAGACGTTGGATTAGAAAAAAACACAGACGAACGCCGCAGCTGTCTCAGGCAGCTGCGGGACAACAAGGAGTTGGAAACGTATGAGGAACGATATAAAAGTAAATGAACTGCAATTGCTTAGAAAACAAATAGCGTCAAATGAATCAAACTATAATGCAGAAATCTGTATGCTCCGCTCACCATTTTCAAGTCCCGGTTATCATACCACAATTAAAGAAGCGGATTTTATACATTCCACCAATCATTCATTAATCTATGCTTTGGGGTTGCTGGATACGGAAATGGTTCAATATGAACAACGGGCTTTCGATATTCTAAAGCAGGTTATTTCTTTACAGGATAGAGACCGCAGTCGAAATACATTCGGCATCTGGCCATGGTTTTATGAAGAGTCTCTTGACCAGATGTCTCCGCCGGATTGGAATTGGGCTGATTTTTGCGGCAAGCAGCTCGTTCTGGTCATATCTCGTCACGGACAACGGCTTCCTGCTGCGTTGTATGAGGAAGTGAAGCAGTCTATATGCTGTGCTTGCGATGCTATCATTTTGCGAAATATAGGTCCTCATTACACCAATATTGCTATTATGGGTGCGTTCGTTACGTTAATTGCAGGCGAACTATTTGGAATAAAGCAGTATGAGCAATATGGAATTGAACGGCTGCGCAAACTGAATGAATTTACGCAGATCAACAAAGCCTTCCAAGAGTTTAACAGTCCAACCTATACGACAGTAGCCATAACAGAATTATCAAAAATTGCTGCGGAAACCTGTAATAAAGAGGCTAAGCAAATAGCTGAAAGCTTGCTTGATTTGGTCTGGTCGCAAGTATCTTCCTATTTTCATGCGGCAACCAGACAATGGTCAGGACCGCATAGCCGATGCTATCATACGTTACTTGATCCTAATCACCAAGTGTATTTGCAAATGGCAACTGAAGGAGAAATCAGCTTCTTCAGCGAGGATGAAATGCCTTATAATTCGGAATGGTACAAAGCCGGTATCCGTTGTCCTGAGAAATATCGTACTCGTTTTAGCAGCAGTGAAACAAGAGAGCTTCATCAGAAATTTACATCAGCTAGCAAGGAAAGCCCCGAGAAATGGGCTTATACCTATATGACAGCCGATTACTCTTTGGGCAGTTTTAATAGAGAGATTATGTGGAATCAGACAAGAACGCTGCTTGCTTATATAAACAATGGTGGTGAGCCTGTCTATGCCCATCTCCGCTTTTTGCATGACGGCTATGACTATTGCTCAGCAATATTCCATGGCGTGCAGAAGGAGAGCCATGTTCTGTTTGGCATCAGTTTTGTAACAGATGGCGGCGATACACATCCGAATTTGGATATGATCGATGGAACCATTACGGCAAAGGACTTGTGTATAAGGCTGGAGCTTTACGGTTGCTTGGAAGGAATCGTATGTGATACGGAAGACCAAAATGTACAGTTGAAAATTGGGAAAACCACGTTACAGCTCAGCAAATGGTACGCCGCATTTGAAGAAGATGTTGACAGTACGAATAGCTTGCAGCGCCAAGGTTGGCAAGTAAACAAGCTTGATAACGGCAAGCTTGCGCTTGATTTTGTTATTTATAGGGGTGAGGCCAAACAAATCGACTTCCGTCAGCTTCAACAGGCAGCTTTTGTAGGTTCCCTATCGATGAATAGTCAAGGAAATGAAAACTCGGTCGAGGTTACTGACGATTCGGGATTGATTAAAGCGAGGAGTCTGTCGCAAGAGGAAGATATGGTTTTAACGCTGCCTCTCAAACCAATACAACGGTAAGCGTTTTGTAAACTTTAAAGGAGCTGTTTCGCAAGGTCACGAATGACCACGGAACAGCTCCTTGCAAATTTTGAGCCTATTAATTACTAAACTGCGGTAAATATTGCTTGTTAGCGTCCATCATTTCATCCAGCAATTTCTGTGCGACAGATACGGAAGGGATTAATGGATGATGGCTCAGAGCAAGCAGCGCTTTCGTTCTGTCCCCTTCGACAGCTGCTTCTATCGTTAGCTGCTCATAGGTTTTTACGGCGTGAAGCAAGCCTTTTATATGATTCGGCATTTTCGTCAGCGGCAGTGGAATCGGCCCGTTTTTAGTCACAACACAATTGACTTCTATACAGGCGTCATAGGGAAGAAAGTCTATAATGCCTTGATTCGCTACATTCAAGGTTTGAATATCATTCTTCCCGTTATACAGAGAACGCATCAAATTAACGGCGGCTTCGGAATAATAAGCGCCGCCTCTTTGCTCCAGCTGTGCAGGCTTTTCCTTCAGATCCGGATTTTTATACAATTCAAACAGCTCCGACTCTGTCCGCTTAACAATTTCCGCCCGCGTGCCTTCCCCTTTGCTTGCTTGTAATTGCTCCTGAAGCATCTCGTCCGTCAGATAGAAATATTTCAAATAATACGAAGGAATAGATTCGAGCGCTTGTAAAAATGACACGTCCCAGCCTTGCTGTGGGACATTTTTTCCCGTATAGGAATAGCTTCCGTCACCATCCCCGCAGGATTCGTAAAATTCAGCAGCCATGCATCGGGAGCAAGCTCCTCCATGTCCTTGCAAATATCTAGCAGAACAGGAATGGTGCGCAAAGCTTTGAACATCCCGCTGGGCCCTGTTGTTTCTTGACCGATCACACCGTATTTCAATGGTATTAGAAAAATTATCCCTTTGGTCGCTTGATCTACCATTGCTCGCCTAGAGGACTCCCACTTCTACAAGTGACGAGGTGAATCGGTGGCTTCCTGAATCTTCCCTTCCAAACTCATTAGCGATATAATTGAGATAGGAACATTTGTTCTTGTATGTATTATGGAAGGGGGGAAGTCATGCCAGATTCGACGTTCAGGTACAGAACCATGCAGGTGTGGATCAAGCCAGGCCATCGTTTGTTTCCCTACTTCGATCAAGTATGTCAGAACGCTAAGAACCTATATAATACGACTAACTTTTACATCCGGCAGATCTTTACCGCATTTGGGCGGAAGGATTCCCTGCAACCGTTGCAGCAGCAAGTGTTGGATACATTGGCAATGCATATTGACGCCATGAATGAACGGAGAAGTGAAAAGAATCGTTCCTATCCGTTCGAGCTGCCAACGTCAGAGAATCCCTTTGTTGATTATAACTTTTTGGATGCCTTGTTCAAAGTGATGGATCAAACTGATTATCGATCACTTCCAACGCAGAGCAGTCAGGGGATGATGAAGGTCGTCTTCAACAATTGGAAAGCCTTCTTTGCGAGTGTCAAGGACTACCGCAAGCACCCGGAGAAGTACAGTGGCAAGCCCCGTATTCCGGGATACGCTCGAAGCAAGATGAAGGAAGTGGTGTTCTCCAATCAGGATTGTGTCATCAAAAAACAGAAGTTTCTTAAGCTTCCCGGAACCAAGCAGCAACTGAACATCGGGAAGCTGGGCTGCACGGGCGGGAAACTGAAGCAAGTGCGTGTTGTCCCCAGCTATGGACAATACGTGGTCGAAATGGTCTTTGCGTACCGGGTCGAACAGAAGGAAGTCACATCAGAATATGTGCTCGCGATTGATCTTGGTGTCGACAATCTTGCAACCATCGTCACGACAACCGGAATCAAGCCGGTGGTTGTGAAGGGCAAGAGGGTGAAAGCGATCAATCAATATTACAACAAAATGAAAGCGTATTATACCGGTATTCTTCGTTACGGTAAGCGGACACAAGAAGACATACATACATCCAGACGCTTGGAACGGCTGCATCTGAAGCGCCATCGTAGAATCAAGGACTACTTTCATAAAGCGAGTTATCATATTGTCCATTTCGCCTTGAAAGAGCAGGTGGGTACGATTGTCATTGGACATAATGATGGCTGGAAACAAGCAGCTAGGATGGGACGGCGCATTAATCAGGCATTCTGTCATATTCCCCATCAGATGCTCATCCACATGATCCAATATAAGGCGGCTGAACAGGGATTAACGGTTATCCTGACCGAAGAAGCCTATACGTCAAAAGCCAGCTTTTTGGATCTAGACCCGTTGCCGGGATATGACCAAGAGGGAACATGGAGCTTTTCGGGCAAACGGATTTGTCGCGGGCTGTATAAGAGCGCGCAAGGCTTGATTCATGCTGATGTGAACGGTGCAGCCAATATTATGCGAAAAGTATTCCCAAACGTCTCCGCCAAAGGAACGAATGGGGTAGAGGGGTTGGATGGTAACCAGACCATCAACGTGTCAACTCCACTGATGTTAAGCAACCTGAGATAGCTTAGGAAGATACATCAGAAACCCTCACTTCAATCGGAGCGATAGCGTAGATAAGTGGTGGGAGTATTCATATGCAAGCAAAAAAACCGGATATTATAAAGGCCCAACGCTATTTTGAGCAGCGCATTACAAGCAAAATATCTTTGGATGAAATTGCACACGAGCTCCATATGAACCCCAGTTACTTTAGCAGATTGTTCCGAAAAGAAACAGGAGAAACCTTTGTTGAATACGTCACCAAGCTTAAGATCGATCGGGCTAAAGAGCTGTTGCGCTGGACGAACAGCAGCATTGAGACGATATCGGAATCTCTCGGCTACGACAATAAAAGCTACTTTTCCAAGCTTTTCAAATCCGTATGCGGCATTACGCCTGGCGAGTATCGGGAACAAAACAGCAGCTAGCGATTGCATAAAAGAGAAGGATGGACACTGCGAGCAACATGCCAACAATAGAAGATTGTGGAACAATTGTACGTCCTGGTTGATTACGGTGATGATGGAGAGTGGGTGTAAGGAAATCATTATTCATGGTGGCAGGGGGCGGTACTGGTATACGCTGGATTTTTCTTTTGCCGGGTACGCCGAACAGAGGTACAATAGAAACAGCATTTCAATTTCAATTTTCTAGCTGATAATTAGATACTCTCAGGCTGTTGAAAAGCTCAAAAAGTACTTTGCAACAATGACAAACTTTGTTTTGTGAAACGAGCACCTACGCACTAAAGCTAACTGCATTTCCTGTACTTAGTATTGAGAAATTTGGCTTTTTTGTGATTCTAAAGGGAAAAACTACATCTAGTTTGCCTCAATTCGCAAAATATAGGGTAATTCAATAAAACTAGATGCATGAAATCCATCTAGAATCGTTTATTCGATAAAAAAGAAGAATCTAGATGCACAAAATGTACTTTGCTATCACGAGCACTTGGTCATTCTTCATTGTATACTTTTTCAATAAGCTCATAGTTGCAGGATTAATCCTTAACAGATTACCTTCAGTGGCAAATAAGGATATTTCATCTCACATTGTAAATCTTAACGTAAATTAATAGCCCCATCGGCCAAGAAAGGAACATTGCAATGAATTGTACTTCATATAACCCTGCATTAACGACAGACAGAACGTACTGGCTGGAGCGGATGCAGCAGGTAGCTGAGCCTGTCTTATCCGCACTCGTGGAGCGGAGGCTAAAACGCGACATGCCGGTAGAAAGCAAAGCGGGATTAGAAGAGGAAAGAGCGAAATTTACACATTTGGAGGCATTTGGCCGGCTGCTTGCGGGCATTGCCCCTTGGCTTGAATTGCAGGGCGGGGCAGCGGATGCAGCGGAGGAAGAGCTTCGCCTCCGGTATGCGTCGATGGCCCGGGAAGCGATCGCGGCCGGTACAGACCCTGCGTCGCCGGACTATATGAATTTCACGGACGGGGCGCAGCCGATCGTCGACGCCGCCTTTCTGGCGCAAGCGCTGCTAAGAGCGCCGCGGGAGCTGTGGCAGAAGCTGGAGCCCGCCGTTCAGCGCAATGTGGTCGCAGCGCTTAAGGAGACGCGCAGCCGCAAGCCTTATGCCAACAATTGGCTGCTTTTCTCTGCAATTATTGAAGCGGCTCTTTTCGCGGCGGGCGAGCGCGACTGGGACCCGATGCGAATTGATTACGCGATCAGACAGCATGAGCAATGGTACAAGGGAGACGGCGCTTACGGCGATGGCCCTAACTTTCATTGGGACTATTACAACAGCTTCGTTATTCAACCTATGCTGGTTGATATATTGGAGGCGGTACATAGCCAGGATGAGGCATGGGACGCATATCGCTTGGCGGTGCTGCCGCGAGCGCGTCGCTATGCCAGTGTACTAGAGCGGTTCATTGCGCCGGACGGCTCGTTTCCGCCGATCGGCCGTTCGCTCGCTTACCGCAGCGGCGCCTTCCAAAGTCTCGCGCAAAGCGCACTGCGCGATGAACTGCCGGAGGAGCTTGCACAGGGAAGCGTGCGCAGCGCGCTTACGGCTGTTATCCGGCGCACGCTTGAAGCACCAGGAACGTTTACGGACGCCGGATGGCTGACGATTGGCCTGGCGGGACATCAGCCTGGGCTTGGAGAGGGATATATTTCGACGGGCAGCCTGTACTTATGCTCTACAGTGTTCCTACCGTTGGGGCTTCCCGCCTCGCATCCGTTTTGGAGCGATCCTGCTGCACCTTGGACCTCGCAGCTCGCGTGGGGCGGAGCGGATATTCAGATTGATTCTGCATTAACATAATGAAACGAAGAGCCTGCTATTGCCGCTTTACGGCATGCAGGCTCTTGCTATTAGTTGTAATAAAAAGAAAATTATTTTTATGTGAGGTCATATTTATCGTTATTTTTGCAATCGCTTTCATATTATACGGATAGATCGGGAAGGAATTATGCTGCTGATTCAAAAGTTTAATTAGCCCCTGCACGTCACTGAGGCGGATAGCGGCAAACAAGCGCTCGCTTATTTGCAATATTGCTAAGAGCGCATCTTAGCGGCAGAGCCTACTACTGACCTAAAGACAGGAAATGATCAGGCTGCCGCTTATGCTAAAAAGCGCTGGTATGCAAATGCGGATTAAATTGCCGATTTTCTTAGCAAAATTAATCCATATTCGTCCAGAGAGCAATGGCAACAGATGATGTACGAGCATCTAGGGCTTCTAAGTGGGGAAGTCGCTTCTCGCATAGCAAGGGATTGTACACGAAACGTTGCGTTAGCTGATCCTATTCAAGCACAGGCGTATGACAAGTGGAATCGTAAAGCAGTTCCCGATAATTTATGAACTGAGCAGGTTTACTGTCATGTAGAGACCAATAGTAATCCGGATCGTTACAATGTAATTGTTCTTGATCATAATATATGCTAGTATATGCTTAATTTTACCGATGAAAGCGGTGACATTGTAGTGAGGGTGTTAATTGTTGAGGATGATCACTTGGTACGTCGCGGCTTGATAAGCTCGATGCCCTGGAAACAATTTAATATGACGGTTATCGGGGAAGCTGCTAATGGTGAAGAAGCACTACAGTTTTTAGAGAAGCATAAAGTAGATTTGCTGTTTACGGATTTGCTTATGCCGATTATGCCGGGGCTTGAGCTGATGATGCATGTGCGGGATATGTATCCGCAAGTTGGCATGGTTGTCTTAACCTTTTACGAAGAGTTTCAATATATTCAGGAGGCGCTTCGACTGGGAGCGCTTGATTATATTATAAAAGTAGATTTAGAATTTGACCAAATGCATGCGGTTTTGGACAGAGTCGCTAATGCTATGCAGCGGTTAAAGTATCTGGTTAAGCCAGAAGAGAGGAAGTCTGGCAATAAAGTTACCTTAATATCACTAAGCGAAGAAGAATGCTATTCTGTGTTGATTAGACTGAAGCAGGAGTGTGCGATAAGTTATTCGGAACTAGAACATGGTGTTTGGCAATTATTTGGTAAGCATGACGATATTCGAGAAAAAATAGAGAGCGGACAAATTGTATTGCCGCCATACTGTGGTGTTGTGGAGTGGACCGATTATAGCCGATCAAATGAAGCACAGGATGATCAAAGTGTAATGGAGAATAATAAGCTGGCAGAGGTATACAACTCTAATACAAACTGCTTAAAAGAAGTGCGGGGACTTTTTTACTATTTGTACAATAAGGACAAGCAGTACTACCAAGTAGTTATTTGTGAACTATATCAGTATTGCGAGCAGATTGAGCGTGAGCAGGAAGGCTTCTTTTTTCAGGAAAATAATGACTGGAGCTCGTTGCTATGGACGATGGATGAGGATCGATATGAGGCTAATCTTGCTTCTATTATTTTTAGAAAGCCTCCCCGAGTTGCACTTGAAGCTTATTTTTATGCGATGATGACTCATTGGAAGCAGCAGTATGAACATCGACTGCTGATTATAGAGATGGCGTTTCCGTGGAAATGTTGGAGGGATGCAAGTGAAAATTTGAGCAGAGTACGCGCTCAGTTGCGAAGTGCATACAGTACATCATCTTATTCAGATGATGTCGTTAAGCATATTATGAAGGCTCTCGATTTTATCCATCTTCATTATCAGAAAGAGATGCAAATCTCAAAGGTTGCAGCAGTGGCGAATATGAGTCGCAGTTACTTTAGTAGATGCTTTCATGATATCACTGGCTCAACCTTCAATGATTATTTACGGAAGTTGCGTATCCAGCACGCGAAAAAATTGCTGGAGCAGTCCACCCGTTCGATCAGCTGGATTGCAGTGCAATCTGGTTATATAAATGAAAAGTATTTTTCCAGAGTGTTTCGACAAACAGTAGGGTTGCAGCCTCGTGAATATCGCCAGCAGGTTTTACACAAAGGTGTATAGCATGAAGCGATGGATTCAACAATTAACGCCGTATTCTCTCAAGCATCGTTTTATTTATTTGTTGCTATTAAGTGTTCTTATCCCGCTAATTCCTTTGGGTAGCATTTCTTATTTATCTATGAATGAAATATTAGAGAACAAAACGAAGCAAGGCATTAAAAGCAACCTGCATCAGGTACGGCTGTCACTGGATAATTTGCTGAGCCAGCTCAATCATGTCTCACAAATGCTGGCATTTGACGGACAAGTAGGCAAATCACTTGAAAATTATTTGAACGCTAAAGCATTGGACAAAAAGCTGTTTTATGATGAACTTAGAGCACAATTAAATTTGATTCAATTTACAAATCCTTCTGTAGGGCTAATGTTTTATTACCTTGCTGATCAAAATACATATTTTTTTGAAAGCAACCCTGTTCGGAAGCGAGTCGAGCTTGGAGAGCTGCCGTTATTCGACCAATACAATGAAATTTCATATTTTGGGCCGCATAGAACTTTGAATATGGCACTGGACAGGGATGTGATATCTATTATGAGAAAGGTAAACTTGCCTGATCAAGAACAGTTATATATTTATATCGAAAGCAATTTAAACATTATTGGGGATTTGTTTACGGAGTTTTCAACGAATACAGATTACTTGATTATCGATCATAAGGGGATCATTCGGTACAGTGAAAATCAAGCCTCATTTCCGATAGGATCAGTCTATACCAGGACGTTAGAGATCAATGACAATGGTCATTATATCTTTGAAGAGCGAAGCAATCAGGATTGGAAGGTAGTCGCAGCTATATCTGAAAGTGTGTACAAATCCGAAATCCGCAGCTGGATAATAAAGTATATTGGCTTCGCATTAATTACTTTGCTTGCTGGTCTAGTGATCGCATGGTTGATGTATCGCTCATTGTACCGTCCGCTTAGAATTCTTAGTCAGAGTATACGTGATGTCAAGAATGATAATTGGAATAAGCCGATAGAGCCGGCCAATATGATGGAGTTTGATTCGATACAAGCGGATTTTTCCAGAATGAAGGCTCGAGTAACTGAACTATTGGGAGAGTTGGCAGCGGAGGAAAAGAAGAAGGGAATACTGGAGATTGAAAAGCTGCTTAGTCAAATCAATCCACACTTTTTGCATAATACTTTAGATACGCTTAGGTGGATGGCTAGGGAAAAGGGACATCTTGATATGGACCAGATTATTTCTGCTCTTATACGTGTTCTGCATTATAACTTGGGTAAAGGCGGACCAGCGACAATTCGGCAGGAGATAGACAGTGTAAGGCATTATTTATCGATACAGGAAAAACGGTTTGAATTTCAATTTCATATTCATGTGCATGCGAAGCAACATGTGCTTGATTTGCCGATTCCTCGTTTTGTACTGCAGCCTATCGTAGAAAATGCGATTTATCATGGCTTATCAGATCAAGGCAAGATTGAAATAACGATTATTGAGAAAGGGAGTAGTCAAATTGAAATTACGATAAAAGATGATGGCAGAGGAATGTCACCTGAAGAAATTGTTTCGATTATGCAGCCTCAGGCACAGGAAATGGTTACGCATTCTGGCATAGGTCTTCGATATGTAAGAAAAATGATTGAACAATATGGTGAAGTAGGAAGTATCAGCGTAGAAAGCACACCAGGCGAGGGAACGGTATTTGTTATATGTTTGCCAATTGGTGATAGTGAGTTCGACAGAAAGGAGGTGGGCAGTTGAAGTTTAAGTACCGCTCCATCATTATTTTGTTATTGTCGATAACATTTATTTATGCATGCGCGGCGCCGCCACCTTTGAGTGACGAAATGGATATTTACCGAATGAAAGAAAAAGTGGAACTTACCATTGTGAAAGAAATGAAATCAAATGCGGGACTTCCGGATGGAGATACGCTTGAAAATAATATGTACACACGTTATTTAACGGAAAAATCAAATGTTAGCTTTAAAGTTCGCTGGGCTTCCTCGGGACAGGATTATGAGGAAAAGCTGAAGCTTGCCGTCGCAACGCATGATATTCCTGATGTACTAGTTGTCGATGAAACATTGTTTCGGACAATGGTAGAACAGGAGCAAATTATGGATTTGACGAATATATTCAACGAGTATGCCTCTCCGCTGCTAAAAGAATTGTACGCATCATCACAAAACAAAGCGCTTAAGAAGGCAACAATTGATGGAAAACTGATGGCCATTCCTAACTTGAGTGTGCAAGGTGATGCATTTAGTATGTTATGGGTACGGGAGGATTGGCTTAATGAGCTTAAGCTGACTGCTCCTCGAACGGTAGAGGAGGTAGGACAGGTTGCCCGTGCATTTATCGCAAATAATATGGGAGGAGATAATGGCAAGAAGACGCTCGGTTTAATTGGAAATGTAGCACGAAATGCAGCCAACAACACTGTTGCTGATTTTACTGGACTATTTGCAGCTTATCAGGCATTTCCGGGTATTTGGCTAAGAGAGGGGAACGGGCAGGTAATATATGGCTCGACAACCTTGCAAGCTAAAGAGGCGTTAAGCAAGCTAAGGCAATGGTATGAGGAAGGAATTATTGATCCGGACTTTTATTTGCGCCAGGAAATTAGTGAACCGATTATATCAGGGGAGGCAGGAATGTTTTTTGCGCCGTGGTTTGCGCCGTGGTATCCGCTTAACGAATCCATGATGTACGATAAAAGGGCGGTGTGGCGCCCCTATCCGATTTTCAGCAATGATAACAAGCTTTACTCCAAAAGCATGCCTGTCAGCCAGTGGTATATCGTAGTGCGAAAAGGGGTAGACAAGCCAGAAGCACTTATGGTTTATCTGAATCATTATATAAATATACAGCGCTTCATGGACCCTGACGCGAAACAATTGAATCTGTCTCTTGATGCGTCCTATTATCCAATCTATACATCATTTGATTACCCAGATGCCGTAACCCGCAAGCATGCTCACCTTATGCAGGCACTTGAGGGAGTGATGGAACCGGAGCAGCTTGATCCTGAGATGAGGCAACATTATAATACTTGGAATCGTGTTGTAGAGTCACCGGAATCATTTTCGATTGGCGATTGGATGGCACCGTATGCTTATATTTATGGAGCAGCAGTATTAAAAAATGATATCGTTTACGTGGATAATATTTATACAGCGATGTCCAAAACGATGCGCATGAAATGGGATAAGCTGCAGCGATTGGAGCAATCCGCCTATCTAAGCATTATTACAGGAGAACAACCTCTGGACTATTTCGAGCAGTTTGTAGAGCTGTGGCGTGCAGAAGGAGGAGAGCAAATTATTAAAGAGATTGCTGAAGCGAACTCTTACGAATAGCCATTATAAAAACAACTGAGCAGTATGAAAAGAATTATACTACCGAATAAGGCACCGACTGTCTTTTTAAAAGTGTACAATTGTCTTCTCGCTAAATATTACTGTCAAAATGAAGATGTTTTTATACCAAACCCAAAACCTTTTTAAACCTTTGAAAGGGCTTTCTTTTTTATACTGAGATAGGCGGCAAGGATGAATCAAATCCGCCGAGTATAAATTTAAGAAGGGGTTGTCTTCATGAAGAAATGGATGGGATTTAGTTTAACTTTTGTACTGCTGCTTGGTGTTTTGGCAGGCTGCTCAGGTACAGCAACAAATGGTAACGGCAAGACAGAAGAGTCGTCTGCACCAAGTAATAATCAAGAACAAAAACAAGGTGAAAGCAAAAACAAAGTCAAGCTTTCTTTAGGATTATGGGACAAAAATGCTGTACCTGCCTTTGAGGTGATGATGGAGAAATTTCATGCCAAGCATGACAATATCGAGGTATCGATTGAATTGACGCCGTGGGACCAGTATTGGATGAAGATGGAGGCGGCAGCAACTGGGGGAGCTTTGCCGGATGTGTTCTGGATGAATGGCCCCAACTTTGTGAAGTATGCATCGAATGGGATTATTATGCCTTTGCAGGAGAGAATTAACGGCTCTAACATGAGTCTTGAAAATTATCCGCAAGCTTTAATTAACCTATATTCCTATGAGAATTCCAGCTATGCGATTCCGTTCAGTTTTGACACGATCGGCTTGTGGTATAACAAAAAAATGTTCGATGCAGCTAACCTGGACTACCCTGATGCGTCATGGGACTGGGCAAAATTTAAAGATGCAGCAGTCCAATTAACAGATAAAGATGCTGGCATATATGGATTTACAGCTGATTTATGGAATCAAGGCGGCTATTATAATACGATCTACCAAAATGGAGGATTTGTAATATCTGATGACAAAAAATCATCCGGCTATGATCAGCAAGAAGCAATAGAGGGCTTGAAGTTTTGGACTGATTTTATTGAACAAGGCATATCGCCAACCTCTTCTCAGCTTAGCGAAACGCCAGGAGTAACGATATTTGAATCAGGAAAATCTGCTTTATATTTTGGCGGATCGTGGATTCAGTCACAATTTTCCGCTAACGATGCGATACGTGATGATCTGGACGTAACCGATCTACCAAAAGGGAAAAAGCAAGCAACCATTATTCATGGTCTTGGATTTGCAATGGCAGCAAACACTAAGCATAGCGATGAAGCCTGGACGTTAATTCAATATTTGTCCTCTGAAGAGGCGCAGCAAATTCTTGGCTCCACGGGCACTACGATACCAGCCTTTAAGAATACACAGGATGCTTGGGTAAATTCCGCTCCGGCATTCAATCTGCAAGTCTTTGTTGATGCAGCGAATTATGCTGTGCCGCTTCCAGTTTCCAAAAATACAGCAAAGTGGCAGGACAAGGAGTTCGAGCTGTTTAGCAAAGCGTGGGAAGGGCAAATATCCATTGAAAACGCAGCTAAGCAACTGGGAGAGTTTATGAATAAAGCGCTAGAGGAAGAGTAGTGCGATGAATAGCCGAATAAGGAGAAATGATTATTTTTGGGCTTATATGATGATTGCTCCAACCTCTATAGGTCTGCTTATTTTCTATATATGGCCACTATTTCAGTCTGTTTATTTTAGCATGACGAAGTGGGGGGATTTTGGCAAATACGAATGGACCGGACTTGATAATTATAAACGGCTAATTGAGGATAGTGAGCTGTGGCTGGCATTAAAAAATACAGTTGTATACACCGTTCTTACTGTGCCTGCAAGTATTATTATTTCTACAGTTATTGCAGTTTTATTGGCGCGCAAAGTTAAAGGGTTGCCTGTATATAGGATGCTTTATTTTTTGCCAGTAGTTACAATGCCAAGCGCCATTGCGATGGTATGGAGATGGCTGTATCACGCAGATTTCGGGATTATCAACTATATGCTTGGATTTTTGTCCATGGATAAGATCCGATGGCTGACTGATCCCGACCTGGCTTTATACAGTGTCATTATTGTTGCGGTATGGAGCTCAATAGGTACGAATATGATACTGTTGTTATCCGGGTTGCAGGGCATATCCTCACAGTATTATGAAGCGGCATCCATTGACGGAGCTAGTGCATTTTCCCAATTTACGAAAATAACAGTGCCTTTATTGACGCCAACTTTATTTTTTGTTTCGGTCATGTCTTTAATTAGCGCTTTTCAGGTGTTCGATCTAATCTTTATGATGCTACCGCAAAGCGCAGCGTTGGAATCGGCGCAAACCGTTGTATACCTGTACTATAAGTATGCTTTCATGACCGGAGATAAGGGCTATGCAACTACTATAGCGATGTTGTTGTTTGTCATTATTATGTTGGTGACCTATGTCCAATTAAAATTGCAGAAAAACTGGGTGCATTATCAGTAGAAAGGGGGAATATGACTGTGGCAATTAAAAGAAGATCGCCTGTTTATCTGGTGCACGCTGTTCTAACTATTGGAGCGCTCGCAATGGTTATTCCATTTGTATGGATGTTTTTAACCTCGCTTAAATCTTTAGCAGAATCAACGTCTGTTCCTCCCGTACTGATCCCGCCTGTTTTGCGTTGGGAAAATTATAGGGAGGCGGTCACTAACTTGCCGTTTGGCGTTTTTTTTCGCAATACGGCAATTGTTGCAGCTGCAAGAACTGTTGGCCAGCTGTTGCTTTGCTCAATGGCTGCGTATGCTTTCGCTAGAATCAAGTTTCCGGGTCGTGAATTAATTTTTATTTTATTTTTATCGGTGCTTATGATCCCTTATCAAATTTTTATTATTCCGCAATACATGATTATGAAAGATTTGGGATGGCTGAATACGATTAAGGGGCTGATCGTGCCGGGCTTATTCAGTTCCTTTGGAACATTCTTGCTGCGTCAATTTTTTATGACGCTGCCGAAAGAATTGGAGGAGGCGGCGAAGCTCGACGGTTGTAACCATTTTCGAATTTATCGTTCCATTATGCTGCCGGTTGTAGTGCCGGGGTTGATAGCTTTAGCCATTTTTACAGCTTTGGCAGGGTGGAATGACCTATTATGGCCTATTATTGTTAATAATTCGCCAGAGAAACTAACACTGGCTGCCGGACTGGCGTCGCTAAGAGGAGAGCATACAACAAACTATCCTGTCTTAATGGCAGGTACGATGCTGGCTACATTGCCGATGATTGTTTTATTTATGTTGTTGCAAAAATATTTTATTGAAGGTATCGTACTTTCGGGTATTAAAGGATAGGTTAGCAGTTTTCATATTCAATCGTATATTACGAAGGAGTGCTAAATCTATGAAGATGCTTTTTAGAAAAGTAATAATGATTGCTTTAGCCGTTTTATTATTGACGACTTATTCAGTATGGAGTTCTGAACCGAATACTATAGTTAGTGCGAATAATGGGCTGATCAGTGTGGGCAAGCCTGTTTCCGCGCTCGATTCGGAAGCTGGACATGGGCCTGAATTTGCTGTTGATGCAGATGCGACTAACAATGGTTATTGGGGCTCCGTTATCGGCGATCAACGAAAAAATACTTGGTGGCAAATTGATCTACAGCAGCCCCATCATATTTCGCAAATTGTATTGCGAACCTATGTGGATGGATCGCGTTTCTATCATTATTACATCAGAGGCAGCATGGACGGAGAAAACTGGTATCCGATCGCCATTAAAGGTAATAACAGCCCTGCAACAAATGCAGGCGACGTATATGATATAAGCACGGCAGCCCGGTATATAAGAGTTAATTTCACTCGTGGTTCTGCCAATAGCATTGCTCATTTAACAGACTTCAAGGTATATGGTCATTTGCTCAGTACAATGTCCTCTCCTTCAAAAATACAGTTAACAGATACAGCGATTGATAAGCACTCTTATCAAAGAGGAGAGGCGATCAAGCTTACTTATACGTTAAGCAATCAATCTTTGGTTGATTCCTATGAGCTGACTGGTGTTAAGGTGAAAATAGCAGGCTTAACTTCTCCTTATGATCTGTTATTGGGGCAGCAGGTACTTGGGCAGATTGATTTGTTGCCTGGGCAAAGCCATATAGCGACAAATGTACCGATATGGACCATTCCCACGGGATTTAAACCAGGCGCATATGCTGTATATTTGCAATATTCATTTTCTGACGGAAGTGTTTGGGAAAACTATATTTCCTCGTTTCAGATTGCATCACCAGGTGACAAATATGTCTATACCATAGATAAAGAGCTATATAATGGTCTGCCCGTATTTAAACTGGATGGTGATATGAGCACAGGAGTTGTTGTTCAGAAGGCAGTTGCTTCCTTGGCGGCTGGCGTATCCCATATGTGGGAAACAACAGGCGGCATGCTGACGCCGATTCATGCAACTCCGTCCTTCTTAGTGGATTCAGTGCAACAAACGGTTGACCTATACGATCAGGAATTTGGCACGAACGCTTCCTTCGATACCGTCATCATCGGTACGGGCAGCTTTGGAGCTCCTTATTTGTCGCGAGTGCTTAAAGCGCCGTTTCTGCCGACACATTTTTTAGTAAGCGCCGATACAGTTCAGCAGCTAAAGGATATACACAAATATGCGAGCGAACAAGGCATATCTTCCTATAGTATGTTTGGAGCAGACGGATCAATAAGTAAAGGTGTCGCATGGGTAGAATTGCTTGATTTGCCTGAAGCTTATATTACATTTTTGCAAAATCATAATGTGAAAAATATTGTGATTATGGGAGCGCTTGGAGCGGGCGGAGAAAGTCTTGTAAGAAAGGTGTTAATTGATGACGCTGTGGATGGGGTGATGCAAAATAATGATATCTATTTGGGCTATAATTTTGCAGGAGTATCTGTTACACAAAATGTTGCAAATATGAATGTGAAAATAAAAGATTACAATGACTACTCTCTGGGAGTATTTCACGATTTGAAAGACTGGGAGAGCGGGCTTCTGGAGCAGCAGAAAAGCAATTATATTTATACAATCGATCAGAATGTCCCGTCTGTAACTGCAGTGGATGAGGCAACGGCTTATCTATGGGAGATGGCTTCACATGCGATGCTGTCCTTTTATAAGAAAAATAATATTGCTTTAAAGGGAGTAGCCATTAACCCTTACATGAACACACATCCTTTTTATGAATCATATAAAGGCTATATTCCGTTGTTAATGCTGCAATGGGGGACGAATGTCAATACGCTTATTGATCAACAGTTGAATACAGCTTACCGTGCTCAAATTAATCATTACTTTCCTTCTGTAGATTTTGACCAGCTAGATTTTTGGGTGAACTTTACTCGAAATGCAGGCAACAATGATGCTCCAGTTGGTAATGGCAAGTGGCTATCTGAGCAGATCCAACAAAGATTGCTGCATAATGGGCTTAATCAAGTTATTCGCAACATGAATGACACGACAGTAAACGAAATTTGGAATTTGGCGGACGGTATTAATTCACCAAGTGAAAAAATTGCTGTTGAACTGACGACGGCTACGACGCCAGCAGCGCTTAAATTGTGGGAGGAAAACTTGCAGCCGCTAACATTGGAAGAGCTTGAAGAGATTTCAAATGTTGATCCAAATATTGTAATCCAGCAAAGTTATAGACGCTAGAGAAGATGAAAAACAAATAGCAAGTAAAAGCATCCTGCAGCAGGATGCTTTTACTTGTAAAAAAGCAGAGTTTTCTGTATTCGC
Organism: Paenibacillus sp. GXUN7292; assembly: GCF_050864975.1. Taxonomy (NCBI): domain Bacteria; kingdom Bacillati; phylum Bacillota; class Bacilli; order Caryophanales; family Paenibacillaceae; genus Paenibacillus; species Paenibacillus sp. GXUN7292. The sequence goes on from NZ_JBOZWO010000027.1 coordinate 94,570, forward strand.
ACAAACACTGTGCAAACACAAATTCGCCGAAAATGCTTACAAAGGGAACGAATAAGCAGCTAGGAAAGAGATCAGCGAGCGACTCTCTCATGTTGTTCACATGAGTTTATTTCATTTATAAAAGAATCGGTAGATCTAAACATGCCAATTTTATGGAGAACAAACTATTATAAACTCATATTCAGATGAATATATTAATGAAGTAGAAGGCAGTTATGCCACAATTATTAATGGATATTGCCCGAATAAAAAAATTATTGCGATAAAAGAAACATCGTTTGGGGATATAACACATTTGCAGCGTTTCACCGGAGCACATTCACTAATTAGCTTTTATTTAAAAGAATATAATATTAGTGATATTTGGAATGAAATGAATGAATATTATAAGAGAAACACTCCCCATTTTATAATGTTGTTTTTAGACTTGAAAAACCAGACAATAATAAAACATTGACGTTCGATCAAATGTAATATGGACTTATAACTAATACAGAAAACTCCCCAAATATTCTAAATGATAATTTTAAAAAATTAATAATAAATTTCAATGAAAATAGAGATCTATATAAGAGTAATTCAGATTATTTTATCTTTAGAAGAATTTCATTATACGGCAGTTTAGAGGCTTTCTTTCTCAAATCCAGATCTCAACAAAATGATATTAAGTTAGTTAATTATGCTTTAAGAGCTCAAGCATGCGCTGATAGCGAAGTCAACAATTGGAAAGCTTCTCATGCGATTAATGGAAGTTGGAATTCATGGCAAACTGATTTATGGCATTCGAATGCTTTTAAAAAAGAACACTGGTTTCAGCTTGATTTGCACAAGTCAAGAACTATAAATTAAATAAGTTCGTTGTAAATCCTCGCATTAATTTGCCAATCAATTATATCGGGAAGGACTGCTCGATCCAGATTATATGCTGAAGCAGCAGCTGCAATTGCAGGAGGACTTCGAGAAGCGGGTATTTGCTGTGCCGCTTCATTATTTCGGTTTAGGCGACGCCTCCCAGAAATATGTGGTGATTGAACCAATGCAAGCTGTCCCACATGAGCTTGGCTTGATCAATCAGCCGATTCAGTGATTAATCGACTCCGCTGCTATTTCAAAGTAATGCTGCCCAATGCGGTGACGTCGATCGTAATTGATAAGCATGGCAGCCGGCGAGCAGTATCTTGCTTGTTGAAGACTGATCTAACGGTTGCTGGTGCGGCTATTTCGATTATTTTCA